>VXOC01000093.1 GCA_009840215.1 Gemmatimonadota bacterium
CCGTCCCCCCACGCGACCCCAACGCCATCACCTCCCCCGACGGCACGAAGGCCGCCTTCATCCGCGATCACAACCTCTGGCTGCGCGACCTGGAAACCGGCGCCGAGACGACCCTCACCACCGACGGCATCGAGGACTACGGCTACGCGACCAACAACGCCGGGTGGGTCAAGCGCGACTCGCCCGTGCTGCTGTGGTCGCCCGGCTCGGACAGGATCGCCACCTTCCAGCACGACGGGCGTGGCGTGGGCATGATGTACATGTCGACCACGAGGGTGGGCCACCCGGAGCTATCGGCGTGGAAGTACCCGCTGCCGGGCGACAGTCTGATCTTCCGCATCAGCCGGGTGGTGATCCACCTGGACGGTCCCCGCGTGGTGCGCCTGCAGATGCCCCCCGATCCGCACCGATCCTCCACCACCGACCACGTCGCGGGCGCCGGTGGCGTCTTCCTCGACGTGGAGTGGAGCGACGACGGTTCCCGGCTGGCCTTCCTGTCGAACTCGCGCGACCACAAGCACGCGCAGCTGCGAGTCGCCGATCCGGAAACGGGCGCCGTGCGCGATGTCCTCGAGGAAACCGAGGAGACCTTCTTCGAGTCCGGATCCCGCGCCGCCAACTGGCGCGTGCTCGAGGCGTCGAACGAAGTCATCTGGTTCTCGAAGCGGCACAACTGGGGACACCTCTACCGCTACGACCTCTCCAGCGGCGACCTGCTCGGCCGCATCACCACGGGCGACTGGAACGTGCGACAGCTGCTGCGCGTCGACGAGGAGTCGCGCACCCTCTACTTCACCGGCGTAGGCCGCGAACCCGGCGACCCCTACTTCCAGTACCTCTACCGAATCGGCATGGACGGGACCGGGCTGACGCTGCTCACTCCCGACAGCGCCAACCATACCGTCACCCTGTCTCCCGATGGCGATCACTTCGTGGACAGCTACTCCACGCCTGTCTCACCCCCGGTTACGGTGGTCCGCAACCTCGACGGCGAGATCGTGATAGAGCTTGAACGCGCCGACATCTCCCGCCTGGCCGAGAGCGGCTGGCGTCCCCCCGAACCCTTCACCGTGAAGGCCCGCGACGGCGAGACCGACCTCCACGGCCTCATGTACAAGCCCACGCGCTTCGACCCGTCGAGAACCTACCCGGTGGTCAACTACCTCTACCCCGGGCCGCAGTCGGGAAGCGTCGGTTCACGCTCCTTCCGGCCGTCGCGCGGGGACAAGCAGGCGATCGCCGAACTGGGCTTCATCGTGGTCGAGGTCGACGCGATGGGCACGCCCGGCCGCTCGAAGGCGTTCCACGACGCGTACTACGGCAACATGGGCGACAACGGGCTGCCCGATCAGGTGGGCATGATCCGGCAGCTCGGGGCGCGCCACCCGTGGATGGACCTCGACCGGGTCGGCATCTGGGGCCATTCGGGCGGCGGCTTCGCCAGCACGGCGGGGATCCTGCGCTACCCGGACTTCTACAAGGTGGCGGTCTCGCAGGCCGGCAATCACGACAACCGCAGCTACGAGGACGACTGGGGCGAGAAGTGGCAGGGGCTGCTCGAGGGCTACCCCGACGGCACCACCAACTACGACAACCAGGCCAACCAGCTGGTCGCCGAAAACCTGCAGGGCAAGCTGCTGCTGGCCCACGGGACCATGGACACGAACGTGCCGGCGTACAACACCCTGCTCGTCGTGGACGCGCTGATCGCCGCCAACAAGGATTTCGACCTCATCATGCTGCCCAACCGCGGCCACGGATTCGGCAACGAGCCGTACATGATGAGGCGGCGGTGGGACTACTTCGTGCGTCACCTGCTGGGCGTGGAGCCGCCGGTGTACGAGATCGGGGCGGAGGGAAGACCGGTGAGCTGAAAGGGGCCGATCCGCGGCGGGAACCAGGCCGGCACCCTTGCCCCCCTTCACCCCTCTGTAGAGCTTTTGGCAGCGGGCGGACCGACCCGGGACGCGGGCGACCCGGAACCCGCGCTCTTCAGAAAGGACTGAATGTGGCCACCCGCATCAACCCGGCCCGCTTCACGACGCTCGCCTGTCTTGCGCTGCTCGTCTTTCCGGTCGGCTCGCTTGCGCAGGAGGAGGAATCCCCGGAGGGTCGCGCCTGGCAGCTCGCGCTGTGGCTGAACGGAGGATACCAGACCTCCGCCGGGAACATGGCCAACAACGCGGCCAGTGATGTCCCCGATCTCGGACTGCTGGAGACCGTGTCCGAAATGGGTTCGGCAACACTCTTCGGCGGGGGACTCGAAGTACGACTTCCGATGCAGGATTTCACCCTGCGGGTCGGCTGGCAGACGCTGCGGGATGCCGAAGTCTCGGGCCAGATCGCGCTATGCCGACTGTTGGAGGGGCAGTTGTGCGAACCCGAAGTCATTCCGACGGAAGGCTGGCGTCTTTCCGGGGTGTTCCGCATGGTCTCCGGCAAACCCGAAAACCTGCTCCGACCCGTGATCCTGGCCGGAGGAGGGCTCAGGGGGTTCTCCTACACGCTTCCTGCCTGCCCCGGTTCGGCGGCGGGCGACGCCTACAGGGTCTGCGTCGCGATCCAGGATCTCTTCGTGGACCCGAAGGTTCACCCGTTCATGCAGGTCGGCGCCGGGCTCCAGGCCGTTGCAAACCGCTTCGTCTTCGAGTTGGGCGCCTATGCCGCGACGGCACGGTACCAGGGGGGATCGGCCCGCACCGACGGCAACTGGTACCACGACCTCCGTCTCGAATTCTCCACCAGCACGCTGATCTTCTGACGCACCGGCACCACCGTGACAGCACCCGGTCTTCTCCTGCTCCTCGCCCTGGCGCCCTCTTCGGGGCAGCCGGCGGCCGGCGCGCGGGCGGCGGGCGACGCCTTGCAGACCGCCTCCGACCCGTGGCAGGCGGGACTGGAACTGATCGAGGCCGGCGACGTCGAGGGCGGGCTCGTGCTGTGGATCGACTCGCGTGACAGCCTGACCGCGGCGGGGGCCGAGGACCCGCGCATCGGTGTGCGGTTCATCGAGGAGGTCGTGGAACACGGCCTGGGCAACCTCACCGAGATGGCCACGGAGATGTTCTACTGGGGACTCTCCGGGCTGGGCCCCTTCCCCGACGAGATCCGCGATGAGATCCTGGCCGAGGGGCGCAGGACCTTCGTGCTCACCGATACGCTGGTGGCGCAGTACTGGGAGAGGGTGGGCCGGGAGGACCCGCTGGCACTCGCCATTGCCGTCAAGCAGTTCTGGATCGAGCGCGATCCCACGCCCACCACCCCACTGAACGAGCGCCTGGTGGAGCACTGGCAGCGCATCGCGCACGCGCGCAACGAATACGTGTACAACCACAGCTCCCCGTTCCGCACCGACGACCGCGGCGTTCTGTACATCAAGTACGGGGTGCCCGACCGCATCACCCGCGGCCATCTCGGGATCAGCTCGGCCGACCAGCGCGCTCACGGCATCTCCGACGAGGACTGGGCGCGCTTCGACCGGCAGGCCCAGTACGAGATCTGGCGCTATCCGAAGCCCGGCGTCCGCGACTTCTTCTATTACCTCTTCGGCAATGTCGGCGGCACGGGACCCTTCGAACTGGTGGACGGCCTGCACCGGCTCATGCCCTCCAACGCGAGAGCCTACAAGCACAGGGACATCCGCTTCCAGTACTACCTGGAACTCTTCTCCTACGGTGATCTGGCCAGAATGGGCGGCCCCTACGGACAGCGCTTCGCCGAACTGGAAAGGCGTTGGTACGGGTCAAGGGCGCCGACCGAGGGTTTTCTCGAGGCCGCTTCGCAGCAGTTCGTCGAGGACGACCGCTGGATGGCGCGCGAGCCCCGGCCGTCCGCGTCCTCGCCGCTGGACGATTCGCCCAAGAGCGTGCTCTCGGCACAGGTGGCGCGCGTTCTCGCGGGCGGAGAGCCGAGGCTCCTCGTGCTGGCCGTTTCGTCTCCGCTCTGGCGGCCGCGCGTCGAGCGGGGGAGCGTGGGGGACAGCCTGGTGCTGGCGCCCTTCGCGGCCCGGCACAGCGTGATCATCCGCGACGGACGCCTCGAGGAGATCACGCGAGGCGGGATGCTCCCGGCTACCGGCGGGGAAGATCTTTCCACGATGGTGCTGCGCCATCCGGCGGCGATCCGCCACGTGACCGTTACCGCCGAACACAGCGTGGAAGGCGAAGAGGACCCTGACTCGGTGGGCGTGTTGCCCGGCCACGCGCACTTCGCCGTGGGGCCTCCGCTGCGCCGGGGCGAGTCGGAGCTCGAGGTGAGCGACCTGATCGTGGGGCTCCAGCCCCGCCCGGAACTGCCGATGGACGGCGTACCGGTTCCGCTCCTGCCCGCCACGAATTTCTGGCGCCTTGATCTGCTGCGGGTCTACTTCGAGATCTACCGGCCCGCGGCCATCCCCGAGGGCGAGAGCGGCGAATTCGACGTGCGGATCCGAATCGACCGCCTGGAAGGCCCCCTGCTCCCGGACCGCGAAGCCGTCGGGCGCGCGGTCGTCACCGTGACGATCGAGTCCCCCGCCCCGGACGGGCAGCACTTCTTCGACCTCGATCTCCGTAACGAGCTTCCCGGCGACCTCCGGATCGTGCTCGAGATCACCGATAAGGCAACGGGGGTCACCCGGACCAGGGTGACCCCCGTGCGCCTCCTCGCGAACTGAGGCGGCCGGCAGGCGTTTTGCTCGCCTAGCGGCGCACCCCCGTCCGCACCTCCAGCATCAGGTCCGAGTAGATCGGGCGGTACTCCTCCACGACCTCCGGGGGGATGACGTTCGCGTGCCACTCGGGCGTGTCCATCGTCGTCACCTGGTTCTGGAGTTCCCAGCTGAAACGGAAGACCCCGGCTTCCAGCCGCCGTCCCCGGATCACGATCCGGTTGCGCGCGTTCGTCACGCCCTGGGTCTCCTCGACCGCGTAGAGGTCCCGGGTGGTCCAGGCCGTCTCGTAGTAGAGATCACGGGCGGCCTCCTCCTGGCGGTCGACCTGGAGGGCGTACTTGCGGACCATCTTGTCGAAGCCGTCCTCGAGCGTACCCTGGGTGATCCGGCCCATGTCCTCCCGCCAGAGCGTCTCGGCATAGCCCTGGACGCCGCCGGAGGCACATCCGCCTGCGAAGAGTCCGCTCACCGTGGCCACGGCGAGCCACGCGGCGAAGACGCGCGCGTGGCCCACCGGGCTCCGGTTCGCCCTGGCCCTAGTGTCTCGTGGGCTCATGGTCGGTGCTCTCCAGGTTCGCCCTGTCCCACCACCTCAGCGCGAAGAGCTTGGACGTCAGCGTCTGCATGTCGGTGTTGTTCAGGTAGGCGGACATGGCGGACGCGTCCCCGGCGGAGCTGTTGCCACCGGGTCCGCCGAAGCTGTAGATGTCCATCAGCAGGATCAGCAGCTCGCTGCCCGGCACCGGAACCTGCTCCCAGGTCCACTCGACCAGGTCGCCCCAGCCGCGGTCGTCGAAGTACTCGGTTGCGAACCCGTAGTGGAACACCTCGACACGCTTCTCGTACTTGAGCGCGTCCCACAGTGTTCCACACGACCCGTCGGCCATCTGCGGCACGCAGCGGTCGCCTCCGGGGGCCACGCCGTTGGCGTCGGTGAACGGAGGCAATTCCCCGCGCGCGCGGTACTTGTTGACCGTCTCCATCGCCGCGTCCCGGTTGCCCAGGCGGTAGTTCGCCTCGGCGGCGATGAACTCCAGTTCCATCGCGGTCATGTCCGGGTACTCGCCCACCCAGCCGTTGTCGAACAGGGGGCGCCAGCGCCAGTCGATGTAGTTCGAGTAGTGGTAGATGCCGCGGTCGGCCGGGAAGGGGCTGTTGCCCATGTACCGGATGTAGGTGCCGCTCATCTTGGGGTCGCCGGCGGTGATCCGGCGGTCATCGGTATCGATGTCGAAGGGACGCTTGGCGTCGGCCGAGGCGTTGATCCACTCCTCCCACTTCCCCGAGGCGTCCGAGGGACCCACGGTTCGGTAGTCGATGCGCGCCCAGCCGGTGTAGTGCGCGGTGTGATGCTTTGCGCGCGCCCACGCCCAGTTGCCGCCCTCTTCGTAGTAGCCGGCAAAGGTCTGCGACAGACCGCCCGAGGCGTCCGCCAGAATCGCCGACCAGTCGAGACCGTCGCGTTCGCTGGGCGTACGCGCGATCTGTGTTGCGAAGCGCGCCCGGTACGCCCGCGCCAGTTCGGCCATGTACGGGGCCGACCAGTCGCGGTTGAATGCGACCCAGGCCGCCGGGATCACGAACGAGCCCCCGCTGGCCATCTGGATCACCTCGGCAAACTTCTGCTCGGCGGCGGCCCAGACGGCGGTGTACGGCTGCATTTCGAGCCCGGCGATATCGTCGACGGATTCGTCCACGATGAAGGCCTGGTCGAAGATGAGTGCCAGGTTGGCCAGCGACATGGCCTGCAGGTACTTGGCGAAGGCGTTCAGCCGCTCGGTGCGCTCGGCGCCGAGTTCGTCGCGCATCAGCTGGGCCTGGTCGGTATCGCCGTTCAGCGTCAGCAGCCCGTCCCGCACGGCCGCGAGGGTCCGGTACGAGAACAGCCACGGGCTCTCGGCAAGGTTGTTGTAGCTGTACGCGGGATCGTTGTTGTACGACTTGCGGGGCTCCCACCCCGCATCCCGCATCCCCCAGTTCCCCCAGGAGGAGGAATGTGCGTCGGCGGCGGTGCTCATCGCCGCGGCGGGATAGCTGTGGTGCGATGTCTGCCACCACGCCTGGAAACCACCCGAGATCAGCGATTCGACGTCGTTGCCGCTCGAAAGCGCGCGTTCCCGGTCGGGGTCGTTCAGATTGGTGACGTTGAGATCGACGCATGCGCCCGAGAGTGCCACTACAGCGGCGCAAACCCCGATCTTCCAGTCGATAAGCCTGGTGTTTCTCATCGGCTTGTTTCTCCTTTCTCCGTATCGAGGTTCGGCTAGAAGATCAGCTGCAGGCTGGCGCTGACCGTACGGAAGTTCGGGTACTGGTAGTTGTCGACGCGCCCGATCGCCTCGGAACCGACACCCCCGCTCTGGCCAACCTCCGGGTCATAGCCCGTGTAGTTGGTGAACGTGAACAGGTTCCGGCCGATCAGATTGATGTCGGCCCCCGTCACCCGGCCGCGGAAGATCCCGTCCAGCCACTCGGGGTTCAGCGAATAGCGCAGCGAGAACTCGCGCAGCTTGACGAAGTCGCTGCTCTCAACGAACCAGCCGTTCATGGCGTTGGTGTTGTACAGCCGCTGGTAGTAGGCGACCGGCTTCTTGAGCCCGTCGTCCTTGCCGGCCTGATCCTGGTCCCCGGAACGGTTCTCGCGGTAGGCCCACTGGCGGGTCTGATTGTAGATGTTGGCTCCCCGCTCGCCGTCGAAGAGCGCGTACAGCGTCAGGTTCTTCCACCGGAGGCTGCTGCGGAAGCTGAAATTCAGGCCCGGATTGGTGTTCCCCAGGTACAGGAAGTCCGTGCACCCGGGATCGCCCTGGCGCCGGGTCTCGCACTCGCCGAACATGCGGACCGGCATGCCCCACTGGAAGACGTCGTCGCCGGTCTGTCCCTCGCTGTTCGTACCCCAGAGCGACTGGGCGATACCGGCGGTGTAGTCGGTGCCGCCCGTCCATACCATGAGACCGTCGTCGTTGAGCTGGAACTGGTTGCAGGGCACGCCCGCGGGAAGATCGTCACAGCTCTGCGCCCACTTCGCGCCGAAGAAGGAGCCAAACACCTCGCCGTCGCGCATGTAGAAGAAGCTGCTGCGGAACGGAGGCCGTCCCAGCTCGCCGATCTCCGTGAAGCTGCGGTCAAGGTTCAGGCGGATGTTCCAGGACATGTCCTCCGTGTCGAGGAGCGGAACCTCGGCGTGGTACTCCCAGGTGTTCGATTCCAGCGTGCCGGTGTTCTGAACCTGCGAGGTGAACCCGCCGGCCTTGGAAAGCGGCACCGTGAGGATCTGGTCGGTGTTCTTCGCCCGCGCATAGGTGAGGGAAGTCTCCACCTTGTTGAAGAGCACCATGTCGACGCCGAGCTCGTTCTCGACCGACTTCTGCGGCTTGAGCTCCTTGTTGCCCAGACTCACCGGCCTGATCCCGCTGCTCGACACCGAATAGGTCTCGTACTGTGCCGAGAACCCGGGGCGCCTGCCGGCGGTGCCCAGCGACCAGCGAAGCTTGAACTCGTTCAGCGACGAGGAGAAGGGCCACCAGTTCTCCTGAGACAGCCTCCAGGCAACCGCGCCGCGGTAGTAGTTGTGCCAGCGCTGGTCGGCTCCGAAGAGACTCGACCCGTCGCGCCGCGCCAGGCCGTCGAGGATGTACTTGCCGCGGTAGTCCAGCATCGAGATGAGGAAGTACCCCTCTTCCCGCACGTCGTTGATCGAGGAGCCCGCACTCCAGGAGTCCTCGTTGAGGTTGTTGAGGCGCGGAATCCCGGCGGCGACGAAATCGGAGCCGCTGGCGGAGAAGTTCTCGTAGTGCTGGGTCCTCTGTAGGTAGCGGAGCCGGGTGCGAGTGGCCAGATCCCCGAAGGCCTTGTTGATCGAGGCGGTGACCTCGCCGTTGACGGCCTGCCGGTGCGACTGGTACTTGCTCAGTGACCCGGTAACCGAAGAACCCTCCGCCGTAACCCTGCCCGGCGGCGAGTAGTTGGTCTCGCGGAAGCTGTTGCGGTCGAGGCCGAAGAGGGCTTCCACATCCATCCAGGCGAACGGCGTCCACATCGCGCTGGCGGCGGCCTTCACGTCGTGCTGCCAGTCGCGGTTGTCGATGAGCTCGAAGTGGTAGAGCGGGTTGTCCTGGTTGGAGAGCGGATCCGGATTCACGAACAGGCATCCGTTCGCGGGGCAGTGGCGCTGTCCGATCGTGCTCGGATCACGCCTGAGCAGGTCCACGTACGGCCCCATGAAGGTCAGATCGTAGAACGGCGCGCTGCCCAGGTCTTCCTGCTCGCTCTGCGTGTAAGCGGTCGTCAGCTGCACGTTCAGATTGTCCCGGACCTCGTGGTCCAGGTTGATCCGGAAGCCCCTGCGGTCGAAGCCGTCGTTGTAGTTGGACAGCACACCGGCTTCCTTCTTCCACTCGAAGGACGTGCGGTAGTTGGTGTCGCCGTTCCGTCCCTCGATCGCCGCGTAGTTGGACAGGTACGTCCCGGGACTGTAGACCCGCTTGACGTGGTCGTACCGTGGCAGGCTGCTTGGCCACTCGCCGTCCTGGAAGGAGGTGAAGACGTTGCTCCCGTTCAGCGCCGGGTTTTCGGCGTCGGGATCGGTAAGGTCCTGAATCACGTTCCCGTTGACGTCGACCAGGTTGCCGCTGGCGTCGGTCAACCATGGATGGTTGTTGGAGAGCTGGATGCTCCCCTGCAGGCGGTCCTGGCCGGTCTCCTGGCGCATCACGAGCCGGTTGTAGTCCCGTCCGCCGAACGCGGTGCCGCGCTTGGTGCGGATCTGAATGACGCCGTTGGCGGCGCGGGATCCGTAGAGCGACGCCCCCGCCGCCCCCTTCACCACCTCGATCGATTCGATGTCCAGGGTGGCGAGGTCGTCGAAGGACGTCGTGGTGATGATGCCGTCGACGATGACCAGCGGCGACTCGCCGCCGGAAATCGATGTGGCCCCCCGGAGCAGGATGTCGCCGGTGCTTCCCGGCTGGCCGCCTCCGCGGACCACCTTGATTCCGGGCGCCTTGCCGGTCAGGAACGACTCGGCCGAGATCGCCGGCACGGGTATGTTCGCGACATCTAGCTTTTCGATGACGAACGGCACCTTGACCTTCGGCGTCGCCCGCGCCATCCCCGTCACCACCAGGGACTGCAGTTCGAGGGCGCCGCTTGTCATTTCGGCGTTCAGCTCGACGGTCTCGCCGGCCACCACCTCGACCTGCCGGGTCAACTCGTCGTAGCCCAGAATGCTGAAGGTGAGTGTGTGTGTGCCCGCCGGCACGTTGAGGACGTTGTAGCGTCCGGCGGCGTTGGTCAGAACGCCGCCCTCGGCGTCGTCGAGCCTGACGAGCGCAGACTCGAGCAACTGTCCGGTCGCGACATCGGACGCGACGCCGGTGATGGTGCCCGTCTGCTGGCCCGCCAGCGGCTGGACGGCAAACAGGCAGGCGAGGGATACCGCCGACATCAGCAGGAACCCCCTTCCTGGCTCGATCCCGAATCGCCGGGATCTGCACGGTAGCAATCCACTCATGGTCACCTCCTGTGAGTAGGGCGGAATCGGGCCGTCTCCCGGGTCGCGCTCGGCGTGAGCACGATACATCCCGGGAGACAAATGCCGGGCGGCCCGGTCAATCGATCGGTCCGCTGCGAATCCGCAGTTGTTTTGCTGAATACACTATGGGTTAAGCGCACGCGCGTCCGCAAGGGTTTTCGGCCCCATGCTTTCGGCCCCATGCGACCGCACCTGGTGCCATGCGTTGACGCCGGTCACCGGCTCCGGCTAGTCTGGCGTTCGCGACAGCGGGCGAAATCACCCGGAACAGGACACGTCCCACAGCCGTGGACCCATCCCTGAACAGCCGCATTCTGCACGCAGCCACAATCGCGAGCGACACCTTCGCGGTACGGGGTGAAGTCCGCCCCCTTCCCGGTGAATTCGATCTCAATTTCCACGTCTCCGTTCCCGATGGCGACATCGTTCTCAAGCTGAGCCCCGAGTCGCGCCTGCCCGTCTTCGATCTCCTGGTTCGCTGTCTGTACCATCTCGCGGCCGCAAAGTTCCCGGGACCCGTTCCGCGCCTGGTCGCGCCCTCGGGAACGGCCGCGTCCGGCCACGTCGCGCACGTCACCTTCGAGGGCGCCCCGTACGTTGCCTGCGCCGTCACCTGGCTGCCCGGCATCCCCCTCGCCGACCTGCGGCCACCTTCGCACACCGCGCTGGAAGATCTCGGAGCGCTCCTCGCCAATCTCGACGCGGCCCTGGCCGGCTTCGACCACCCCGCTCTGGACCGCGACTTCGACTGGAGGATGGAGACCGCGCCGGCCACGATCCGGGCCCATCTCCCTCACCTGCACCGCGGCAGGGACCTCGTCGCGGCGACCCTCGACCGGGCCCGCGAACGCCTCGACCCCGTGGCGGACGCGCTGCCCAGGGCGGTCATCCACAACGACGGCAACGACTTCAACGTATTGGTCCAGCCCTCCCTCGAAGGTGCGCGGCTTTCCGGACTGATCGACTTCGGGGACGTGGTCCGCAGCTGGCGCGCGGCCGAGGTGGCGATCGCCGCGGCCTACGCCATGATGGGGACCGCCGACCCGCTGGGCGCGGTGTGCAGCGTCGCGCGGGGATATGCCAGGGTGACCCCGCTCACCGCCGGGGAGTGCCGCGCGATCCTCCCGATGGTGGCGCTCCGGCTCTGCCAGTCGGTGTCGGTGCAGGCGCGCCAGATGCGCGAACAGCCCGCCAACGAGTACCTGGCGGTCAGCCAGGACGGGGCGTGGCGGCTCCTGGAACGCCTGGCCCGAACCGACTGGCGGCACGCCGAGTTCAGGATCCGCGGCGCGTGCGGGCTGCCCCCGAATCCCGGCCTGGCTGCGGTGACGTCGTGGATGCGCGACGCCGGGGCCCGCGCACCGGTCATGCCGCCCGAGGTGCTCGCCCGCCCGCACGTGCTGGACCTGTCGGTCGAGAGCCCCGATCTCCCCCACCCCGACGAATCCGCCCGACCCGGCGCGGCGGAGGCGTGGATGGAGCGGGAGATGGCGGGCGCCGCAGCCACCGTCGCCGTCGGACGCTACGGCGAGGCGCGCCTCCTCTACGACTCGCCCGCCTTCCAGACGCACGGCGACGACGGCCCCGAGTCGCGCACCGTTCACCTCGGCCTCGACCTCTTCGCGCCGCCCGGCACCCCCGTTCACGCCCCCCTCGCCGGCACCGTCCTGGCCGTCGCCGACAACGACAAGCCCTTCGACTACGGCCCCACCGTCATCCTTCGCCACACCACGCCGGACGGCGCCGGCTTCCACACCCTCTACGGCCACCTCGACCGCGCCACCCTCGATCACCTCTCCCCCGGCGACCGGGTCGCGCCCGGCGACGTCATCGCCCGGCTCGGCGACGCCTCGGTCAACGGGGGATGGCCACCCCACCTCCACCTCCAGGTCATTGCCCTGGACCCCCTCTTCGACGAAGGCACGCCCCCGGACGAACGCGGGAACTACACCGGTGTCGTGCTGCACCGCCTTCGCGCGGTGTGGGAGTCGATCCTCCCCGACCCCGCCCCCCTCGCCGGACTTCCCACCGGGACAGCCACCTCGATCGCGCCGGCCGCGGAGCCCGTCTTGCGAAAGCGCGTTCTAGGCGACAGGCGCAAGACGATTCTCGGTTCGTCGCTCAGTCTGTCTTACGCCGACCCCGTTCATGTGGTGCGGGGCGTGGGCGCGTACCTCTACGACGACACCGGCCGCCGCTACCTCGACACGGTCAACAACGTGCCGCATGTGGGGCACGCCAACCCGCGCGTCGCCGCCGCGATCGCCCGCCAGAGCCGCGTGCTCAACACCAACACGCGCTACCTGCACACCGAAATCGTCGCGCTGGGGGAGGAGCTGCTCACGCACTTCCCCGACCCGCTCGAGGTCGTCTTCCTGGTCTGCTCGGGGAGCGAGGCCAACGAGCTGGCGCTGCGCATGGCGCGCTGCCACACCGGCCACGACGGCGTCGTCTGCGTCGAGGGGGGATATCACGGCAACACGGGGGGGCTGGTCGAGATCAGCCACTACAAGTTCGCCGGGCAGGGGGGCGC
>VXOC01000163.1 GCA_009840215.1 Gemmatimonadota bacterium
CGGGGGCGGGGGCGGGGCTCCTGGTGGGCTGGGGGATCTCCGAGGTCATCGCTTCGATTTCGCCGCTCCCCGCCCGCATCCCGCTCTGGTCCGTATTCGCCGCGCTCGGCATCGCGGCCATGACCGGCATCGTCTTCGGGATGCTGCCGGCGGTCAGGGCGTCGAAACTCCCACCGGTGGACGCGCTCAGGCAGGAATGACCGAGCCCCTCGATGTCCTGGCCGTCATGGCCCACCCGGACGACGCCGAGATCTTCTGCGGGGGTGCGCTGATCAAGTCGGCGGAGGCGGGCGAGCGCACGGGTGTCGTCGACCTGACGGCCGGCGAGGCGGGATCGCGCGGGACCATCGAGTCACGGGCCCGCGAAGCCGCGGCTGCCGCGGAGGTGCTCGGTTTGGCGGAACGCCGGTGTGCGGGGCTGAGGGACACGGATCTGGGCAATGACCGGGAATCGCGAATCGTCGTCGCGGGCGCGATTCGCGCTCTTCGGCCCAGAGTCGTCGTAACGCACTGGACCGGGGGCCGCCATCCGGACCATCGCGCCGCCGCCGCCCTCGCGCGGGACGCCTCGTTTCTCGCCGGTCTGCGAAACTTCCCCGCAGAGGGGCCCCCACATCGTCCCGGAAAAGTGGTCTACGCGCTCGCCTTCACCGAGGAGCCGATCAGGCCGACCCTCGTGGTGGACATCACTGCGCAGATGGATCGCAAGATCGAGGCCCTGTCAGCCTACGGCACGCAGTTTCACGGGAAGAGCGGGATAGGCGAGGTCTTTCCGGCCGGCGACCGTCGTGTTCTCGAGCAGATTCGAAATGTTCACGCGACCTACGGCTCGCTGATCCGCCATGCCTACGGGGAGCCGTACTGGACGGAGGAGACCACGGCAGCCAGGACTCTGGGCAGCCTGACGGTCGCGACCTTCTGACACACCACGAGTCCAGCGGTCCGTGGAGCGGTTTCACCGGCGGACCCGGAAAGGAGTCCGCCGGAGTCGGGGGAGGAACAGCCGTTCGAGCCCGTGGCCAGGGGCCAAGGCATGCGAAAATGTGTAAGCCACGGGAGAGTCCCGGGAGGCTACAACACGCCTTCCGGTTTGCAGCAGTATCCGGGAAGGTAGCAGTAGACGGGGCATAGCTTGTACGGTCCGATCCGGACCTCCAGCCTGGGGACGTCCCAGGCCTGAGCAGTCGCGACTGACGTGCTGGTGCATGCCGGATCCCTCCCCTTTTTCAATTCCCTCGTTCGCGATCGATTCAACAAGTTCGCCAAGGTTCTGCCCGCGGCCGTCCGCCGATCGCCAGGACTGCACCGAGTCGGCCGCGATCACCGCCTCGACCACCGCTTGCCGATTGACGAGATAGAAGACCGGGAGCGGCCCTGGCCCGTAGTGCCGCAGGTACCGCCTCATGGTCCGCGTTTCCACCGTGGCCAGGATCCGTTGGGACGCCAGAAAGTCGCTGACGAGCTTCCTGTCCTCCTCCCGCCCCTCCCCAACCGCCACGACCACCGTCCCGATGCGTCCGCCGAGTTGACGCTGAAGCGACCTGACCGTCCAGGCGGCCTCGCCCAGCTCACATCCCAGGCATTGCTCGACGCCGACCACCCAGACCAGCGCCGGCCGCTCTCCGGACAGCTTGATGTCCGGCAGCGGCTCTCCTACGACGATCGCCGTGGCATCCGGCGACCCCGCCCCGGAACAGGCGCCCAGAATCGCCACCCACCACCCCGGCGCTGCGGTCGGAATCCATGCGGGCGTTGGGCAACAGGGAAGCCGGATCGTCGAAGTAGAAGAGGTCCCCAACAACCGCGTACAGTCGAGGCATCCTGGCCGCGCTCCAGACCTGCGCACCACGCCGGTCCACCATGAGCAGGTCCCATACGGCATCGAAACCGCGTGCTTGCATGGATTGCACAGCCAGCACTCCATCCCGGAGGAGAAACACGCTGTTGACCTGCGTGAGGCTCTCCGCCGCAGCCTGCAGGGCCCTTGGGTCGGTGATCACTCCGGCTTCCGCCCCCGGCAGCACACCCATCGGCCTGGGCAGCGACAACGGGAATCTCTCGATCACCGAACCATCCCGGTCGAACTTGTACAGCGTGTCCGAGAGGGCCCAGACGGCCCAGATGGTGTCGCCCTCCAGAACCGCGTCGACGGAGGTGTAGGATGCCGCGTACGGGCGCGATTCCTCGGGAACGCCGATGGGCAGGAAGCTGTGTTCGATCTCGCCGGTCTCCCGGTCCGCCGTGTCGCAGGCCGCGACGGGGATGCACGAGAGCAGGACGAAAGCGCGGCCAGCAAATCCCACGGCTGCACGCCCCGCCCCCGGAGCGGCGCCCTTCATTTCGGTTCTCTGGCTCTTCCGCCCGATCTCTCGCGTTGCCATCCGGTGGCTGCCTCCGTGCATCTATCGTTCGATACAGGTCCTGCAATGGCCTGCACCGAGCCGCAAAGGCCCGGGCTGGGACCCATCGGCCCGGGCACGTACGCACGAAGATGGGGGGTCGGGCGGGACGCCTACATAGCAGATTGGGACAGGCGTTTCATCGCCTAAGGGACCGGTCGGCTCAGACCGCCACTCCCTGCCCGCGCAGCCAGCCCCCCAGCGTCTCCCGGATCTCCGCCAACCGGTCCTGCGTCCTCGCTTCATACCGCGCCACGATCACCGGTTGCGTGTTCGAGGCGCGGATCAGCCCCCACCCGTCACCGAAGAGAACGCGCACCCCGTCCACCGCGATGACCTCGTGTCGGCTGCTGAAGTGCTCGACGGCGCGCTCCACGATCCCGAACTTGTCCTCCTCCGCCACCTCGATGCGCAGCTCGGGGGTGGACTCGTACACGGGCAGCGCCCCGGTCATCGCCGAGAGCGGACGGTCGACGGCGGCGAGCAGTTCACCCAGGCGGCAGGCCGCGTAGAGGGCGTCGTCGAAGCCGTAGTAGCCGTCGGCAAAGCAGATGTGCCCCGAGAGCTCCCCCGCGAGCGGCGCCCCCGTCTCCTTCATCTTCTCCTTGATCAGGGAGTGGCCGGTCTTCCACATCACCGGCACGCCGCCGGCCTGCTCGAACACTTCGGACAGCACCTGGGAGCACTTCACGTCGAAGACCAGCGTCTGATCGGGTCCGCGCCGCCGCAGGAGATCGAGGCCGAAGAGGAGGAGGAGAATGTCGCCCCGGACGATCCGTCCCCGCTCGTCCACCACTCCGATCCGGTCCGCGTCCCCGTCGAACCCGATTCCCACCTCGGCGCCGTGATCCCGCACCGCCGCGATCATGTCCTGCACGTACTCGTCCACGGTCGGGTCGGGATGATGGTTCGGGAAGGCCCCGTCCGATTCGCAGTAGAGCGGAACCACCTCGAACCCGACAGCCTCCAGCAGCTCGACGGCGATGACCGCGCCGGTCCCGTTTCCGCAGTCCACGACGGCCTTCACCGGGCGTTCGATCCGGAACCGTCCCGACACATCCGCCACGTATGCGGGCAGGGGGTCGACGGTCTCGAGTCCCCCGTCACCCACCGCCACGTCTCCCGTGCGAATGCGCCGCAGCAGCTCCTGGATCGCGTCTCCGTACACGGACCCCTTCCCCATCGTCATCTTGATCCCGTTGTACTCGGGCGGATTGTGGGACCCGGTGATCTGCACCGCGCCGTCGGCGGCGAATTCGTACTCGCTGAAGTAGGCGACGGGGGTGGGGACGGTTCCCAGCTGAACGACGTCGCATCCGGCCGACCGCAGACCGCGCACCAGCCCACGGCGCAGGACCGGTGAGGAGGGGCGATTGTCCGCGCCCACCACGACGCGGGGGACCGCACCCGCCAGCCGTCCGCTCAGCTCCGACCCGTAGGCCCGCCCGACCGCCTCCGCCACCCCGGGGTCCAGATCCTCGCCGACAACGCCCCGGATGTCGTACTCGCGAAAGATGTGCTCGGGAATCCGCATCGCGCCCACCGGCCCGCTCAGTTGCCCGCCGCGGCTCCCGCGGGCGAGGCGATCTGCCGCAGACTCTCCGCCGAGCTCTCGGCGAGATCGAGCGCCGCGTCCGGGAAGATCCCCGCCAGGATGATGATCGCAACGCTCACCACGAGAACGATGCGGGTGGCGAAGGGGGTGATCGCCGGATCGGCCGAATCGGCGCCCTCGGGCGCCTCCTTCATCCACATGTACCAGGCCACGCGCAGGTAGTACCAGTACGAGACGACCGTCGTCAGCACCAGGATCACGGTGAGCACCCAGAGCCGCGACTCGGCCGCGCCCAGGAGCAGGTGGTACTTGGCGATGAACCCCGCCGTGCCCGGAAATCCCGCGAGCGACAGCAGCAGCACGGTCATCAGCACGCCCAGGACCGGTTTCCGCCACCCGAACCCGCCGTAGTCCTCGATGCGGGCGTTGGCCTCGCCCTGGTTGCCGACGGTGACCACCACCGCGAAGGCGGCTATGGTCATGATCGTGTACACGAGCAGGTAGAAGAGGAGACCCGAGGTCGCGGTGTCGTTGGCCGCGACGATGGCCACGAGCAGGTAGCCCCCGTGCGCGATCGACGAGTACGCCAGCATGCGCTTGACGCTCGACTGGACCAGCGCGATCACATTCCCCGCGATCATGGTGATGGCCGCGATCCACCACAGGATCCCGAACCAGTCCGTGTAGAGGCCGTCGAGGCCCACCAGGAAGACGCGCAGGAACGCCACGAACGCCGCGGTCTTCACCGAGGCGGCCATGAAGGCGGTGACCGGCGTGGGGGCGCCCTCGTAGACATCCGGCACCCACATGTGGAAGGGCACCGCCGAGACCTTGAAGGCGAAGCCGATCGCCAGCAGCGCGACCCCCGGAATCATGAGCGCGCCGACCGTCGTCCCGTCCTGAACGGCTGCGGCCACGGCGCTGATGTTGGTGCTGCCGGCCGCGCCGTAAACCAGCGCGATGCCGAAGAGGAGGAAGCCGCTGGCGAAGGCGCCCAGGAGGAAATACTTGAGACCCGCCTCCGCGGACCGCCGGTCGCGCCGGTTGAACCCGGCCAGCGCGTAGATCCCGATCGACATGAGCTCGAGGCCCAGGAAGATCATCATCAGGTCGCGGGCCGAGCCCATGAACATCATTCCGACGACCGCGAAGAGGATGAGGGAGTAGTACTCGCCCGCCTGGAGCCTCTGCCGCGCCACGTACGCCAGCGAAATGACGATCGAGAGGGCCGCCCCCAGGATGAAGACCCAGTTGGCGAAGAGGCGGAAGCGGTCCACCGCGATCATCGCGCCGGTGCCGGCCTCGCTCACCCCCGAGTAGAGCCAGCCGTTGGCCACCGCCGCCAGCGCGAGTCCGGCGAGTGCGAGCCAGCCCAGCTCCTGTCCCGAGCCCGCCGCCTGCTTGCGGGACACGCCCGCGATGAGCACCACCATGCCCCACACCGTGAGGACGAGCTCGGGGAGCAGCGCCATCACGTAGTGGAAGCTGGAGGAGTAGTCGAGGAGCATGGATCAGTTCTCCTCGCCGGGGGGCGCATCCCCGGGGATCGACATGACCGGATCCGGGGCATCGACCAGGACGGCTCGGGCGTCGATTAGGGTGGGCGCCTCCGTAGTGCCCGCTTCCGCGCGCGGTGCACCCTCCACCCTCTCCAGCACCACCTCGATGCTCGGCTCCATGCGCTCCAGGAAGGGGGTGGGGTGGACGCCGATCCAGATCATGAGCGCCACCAGGGGGGCCATGATCGCCATCTCGCGCCGGGACAGGTCGGCGAAGGTGCGGTTCTCGGGCTTGTCCAGCTTGTTGAAGAGGATCCGCTGCACCATGGGCAGCATGTAGTAGGCGGCGAAGATGACGCCCAGGGCGGCGATCGCGGCCACCACCATGTGGGTCTCGAAGGCGCCGAGCAGCGCCAGGAACTCGCCGACGAACCCGCTCGTGCCGGGCAGGCCGATCGAGGCCAGCGCGGTGATCACGAAAGCGGTGGCGAACCAGGGCGCCACGCGGCCGATCCCGCCGTAGTCCTCGATGAGCCGCGTGTGGCGCCGTTCGTACATCATTCCCAGCAGGAGGAAGAGGGCGCCCGTCGAGATCCCGTGGCTGATCATGACCACCATGCCGCCCTGCAGACCGTTCAGCGTCAGCGCGAAGACACCGATCACCACGAACCCCATGTGCGCCACCGAGGTGTACGCGACGAGCTTTTTGCCGTCCGGCTGAACCGCCGCCACCCACGCCGCGTAAATGATCCCCATGACTCCCAGCACCAGCATGACCATGACCACCGTCGGGTGCCGCGAGGCCTCGGGGAAGAAGGGCAGGAGGAACCGGAGGAAGCCGTACGTCCCCATCTTCAGCAGCACCGACGCCAGAATCACCGACCCGGGTGTCGGAGCCTCGACATGGGCATCAGGCAGCCAGGTGTGCAGCGGAAAGACCGGCACCTTGATGCCGAAGGCGAGGGCGAAGGCCGCGAAGAGCCACAGCTGTTCTCGCAACGACAGGCCGGCATTCATGAACGCATCGTACCCGAAGGAGCCGGTGCCGCTGCTGAAGTACACGTACAGGATGGCCACCAGCATCAGCAGCGATCCGACGGCCGTGTACAGGAAGAACTTGATCGCCGCGTAGATCCTGCGCTGTCCCCCCCAGATGCCCACGATGAAGTACATCGGCACCAGAGTGAGCTCGAAGAAGACGTAGAAGAGGAAGATGTCGGTCGCCAGGAAGAACCCGACGACGCCCATCTCGAGCAGCAGCATGAGCGCGTAGAAGGCCTTGCGGCGCGTCTTCACGTACTCGAACGACCCCAGGATGGCGATCGCGCTCGTGAAGGTCGTGAGCAGGACCATGAAGACGGAGATGCCGTCGATCCCCAGCGAATAGCTCACGCCCCATGACTCGATCCAGGGCGCGGTGGACACCATCGTGAAGCCGCCGTCCCCCGGATCGAAGCTCCACCACAGTCCAAGGCTCAGTACGAAGACCAGCGCCGACCAGCGGAAGGCGATGTCCTTCGCGCGGTCCGCCGAGGTCAGCAGCACGTGCACCGTCCCCACCAGCGGCATCCAGATCAGCGCGTGGAGGATCCAGTCCTCGTACAGGATCGAAGCGAGCAGGTCGGTCATGGCTTGATCACAGGAAGACAGCCGCGCCCAGGACGCAGAGCACGCCCAGCGTCAGCACGAATGCGTACATGTTCACCTGGCCGGTCTGGAAGAGGCTGGTCCCCCATCCGGCCAGGCGGGCGAAGTTGCCCGTGAAGTTCACGAATCCGTCGATGACCACCGTGTCGATCACCTTCCAGCACCAGCGGGACAGGCCCAGCACCGGCCGCACCACGACCGCGTCGTAGAGCTCATCGAAGTACCACTTGTTGTAGACGAACCGCGGCAGCGCCGACTGTGGGCCCGGATCTTCGGCGGCGGGCACGTACTTGCGGCGGCCCACGACCATCACGGCAGCGGCCACGATCGCGGCGGCGGCCACCGTCGAAATCAGCGCCCACACCACCTCCCCACCCCCCACCGGCGCCACATACGACGCCTCGCCGATTCCCGCCACCTGGATCTCCGCCGCCGTGTGCGTGACCGGTTCGAGCCAGTGGTGCAGCCATTCGCTCATCGGCAGCGCGCCCCACAACCCGGCGAAGGACTCACCGAGCGCATCGGGCACGTTGATCCACCCCCCGAACACCGACAGCACGGCCAGCACGACGAGCGGCACCGTCATCACGTTCGGGGCCTCGTGCAGGTGGGAGCTCGCCGCCTTGCCGGTCCGGTTGGCCCCGTGGAAGGTCATCACCATCAGGCGCGTCATGTAGAATGCGGTGAGGAGCGCGGTCAGGAGCGCCAGTCCCCAGTACACCGCGTACAGCTGCCCGAACGGGTTCGACTCCGCGCCCGCCCACGCGGCCGTGTACCAGATGATCTCGTCCTTGGAGAAGAACCCGGCGAAGGGCCAGATCCCGGCGATCGCGAGCGTCGCGATCCACATGACCACGCAGGTGACCGGCATGTACCTGCGCAACCCTCCCATGTTGCGCATGTCCTGCTCGTCGAGGTGGCCGTCGCCGTGGTGGGCCGCGTCGTGCATTGCGTGGATGACCGCGCCCGCCCCCAGGAAGAGCAGTGCCTTGAAGAAGGCGTGCGTGACCAGGTGAAAGATGCCCGCGGTGAAGGCGCCCACCCCGACCGCCAGGAACATGAAACCCAGCTGCGAGACGGTCGAGTAGGCCAGCACCTTCTTGATGTCGTACTGCTGGAGCGCGATGGTGGCCGCGAGGAGGGCGGTGAGCACCCCGATCCCGGCAACGATCACCTGGCTGGTCGGCGCGAGTGCGTACAGCACCGACGACCGCGCCACCATGTACACGCCCGCGGTGACCATCGTGGCCGCGTGGATCAGGGCGGAGACGGGGGTGGGGCCCGCCATCGCGTCGGGGAGCCAGATGTGGAGCGGCAGCTGGGCGCTCTTCCCGGCCGCACCGAGCATGAGCAGCAGGGTGATGGCCGTGATGGTGGCGCCGCCCGCCGCAAAGTGATCCTCGGCCCCGGCGAAGATCGGGATGAAGTCGAGCGTCCCGAATCCCTTGAAGAGGAGGAACATCGCCAGCAGGAAGCCCACGTCGCCGATCCGGTTGACGATGAACGCCTTCTTCCCGGCGTCCGACTTCTCGCGGTCGCTGAACCAGTAGCCGATCAGCAGGTAGCTGCAGAGCCCGACGCCCTCCCAGCCCACGAACATGGTGGCGAAGCCCGAGCCCAGCACCAGCACCAGCATGAAGAAGACGAAGAGGTTCAGGTAGGCGAAGTAGCGGGGATAGCCCGGGTCCCTGCCCATGTAGCCCACGCTGAAGACGTGGATGAGGAAGCCGACCCCGGTCACGACCAGCGTCATGATCATGGAAAGCTGGTCGAGCTGGATGGCCGCGTCGATGCGCAGGTCGCCGGTGACGATCCAGCCCCAGTAGGAACGGACGACGGGGTCGTGCAGGTCCGCCGGCATGCCGAGGAAGTTGAGCACCGCCAGCGCGAAGGCGAGGCCCATCACGCCGGGGCCGATCCAGGTGGGGAGCCGGTGCGTAGCGGGTGGCCTCGACCCGGCGAAGGGGTCCCAATCCCGGCCTTCCCGCAGCGCCGCGGATGAATGCCGGGCGGACCGCAGCGCGAGGATGCTGTTGAGCACGAAGCCCAGTAGCGGAAGGAGGACGATCAGTCCGGGGAGGACCGGCTCCCACTCGGCGGCGGCCTGCGACGCGCCGGCGGCGGCAGCGGCGGCCGGAACCGGACCGCCGGCCGGGGCCAGTGAGCCCGCAAGCGAAGCAGCGCTCACCCCGGTCACCATTTCAACAGGTTGAACTTGTCCACGCTGACCGTCTCGTAGTGACGGAAGATCGAGATGATGATCGCGAGGCCGACCGCCGCTTCGGCCGCGGCCACGGTCATCACGAAGAAGACGTACAGCTGCCCCTCGATGCCCGTGTACCGGGAGAGCGCCACGAAGGCGAGGTTGACCGCGTTCAGCTGCAACTCGATGCAGAGGAAGATGATGATCGCGTTCTTGCGCACGATCACCCCCAGCGTCCCGATCACGAAGAGCAGCGCGCTTACCAGAAGGGCCGGTGTCAGCATCTCACTTCCCCTCCGGTCTTTCGCGGGGCTTCGCGAGGACCACCGCGGCCACGATCGCGACCAGCAGCAAAAGTCCCATGAGCTCGAAGGCGACCACCCAGTCGGTGAAGAGCGGGTCGGCGATCACCCCCACCGCCCCCTTCTCCACCACCGCCGCGTCGATCGCGGCCGCAACTTCGGCGCCGCCCGCGCGCAGCCCCGTCTCCCCGGTACCCATCAACCCCTGCACCAGCACCCCCGCCGTAAGCCCCACCACCACCAGCGACAGCAGGAACCACGATCCGTACTTGAGGTCGGCGCGGTAGTCGTGGCCCAGGTTGAGCAGCATGATCACGAAGAGGAAGAGCACCATGATCGCGCCGGCGTAGACCAGCACCTGGATCGCCGCCAGGAAGTGCGCCTCGAAGAGCACGTAGATCCCGGCCAGGCTGGCCAGCGTCGCCACCATGAAGAGCAGGCTGGCGACGGGACTTCGCCCTGTCACGACGCCGACGCCGCCGCCGACGGCAACGACCGCGAAGAGGATGAAGAGGACGTCGGTCATTCGGAGCGGGGATCGGAGGGGTCCCAGAGGAGCGTGGTGGGGTGGTCCTGCTCCATCAGCCGGTCCAGGTCGTAAACGAAGCGGTCGCGCGTGTACTCCGCGTTCTCGAAGTGGCGGCCCACGTGGATCGCCTCAACGGGGCAGACCTCCTGGCACATCCCGCAGAAGATGCAGCGGAACTCGTCGATCTCGTAGACGATCGGGTAGCGGTTCCCCTGATCGTCCTCGCCGCCCACCAGCCGGATGCAGTTGGCGGGGCACACCGTGGGGCAGAGCCCGCAGGCCACGCACTTGGGGCGGCCGTCGGCGTGCACCTCCATGCGGTGGGTGCCGCGCCAGCGCGGGTGCAGGTCGGGCTGCTCCTCGGGGTATTCCAGGGTGACCTTGGTGGGCCGCACCATGTGCCTGAAGGTGAGGCTCATGCCCTTCAGCGTGGCCCGCATGTACGACGTGCGGCCCGCCTCGGGGCGCCTCATCACCTTGACCGATATCGCCATTGTTCTCCGCTCCCGTTCAGCTCGTTGCAGCCGGTCCGCCGGCCTTCGGCGCCGTCCGCGCGCGCGCCCGGGCCAGGTTGCGTTTCCTGTGGGCCCCCGAGATCACCCGGTCGCGGTCCACGAAGAAGAGGAACGCGAGGGTGGTGATCCCGCTCACCACGGTGAGAACCCCTCCATAGAGCATCCCGAAGGGGACCTCCAGCTGGTCGAGAACCAGCATCGTCCCCGCCACCAGCATGATGTACCCGAGCGCGCCCGGCAGCAGGACCTTCCAACCCAGGTGCATGACCTGGTCGTAGCGGAAGCGCGGCAGCGTCCACCGGATCCAGATGTAGAGCAGCAGGAAGAAGCCCGTCTTGGCGCAGAACGCCCCCAGCGTGAGCAGGGTGATCAGGACGTTCGGTGTCGCGGGGATGGGTGCGCCCGCCTCGTCGAAGCCCCGGATCCACCCGGACTCGTGGCGGAACATGTCGTCGCCCGTCCAGAAGGGGATGTCCCACCCGCCGAAGAAGAGCGTCGCCAGCAGCGCCGATGCCGTCACCACGTGCGCGTACTCGGCGATGAAGAACATCGAGAACTTCATGGCGGAGTACTCGGTGTGGTAGCCGGTGATCAGCTCCGATTCGGCCTCGGGCATGTCGAAGGGGAGCCGGTTGGTCTCGGCCAGCGCCGAGATCAGGAAGAAGATGAAGGCCAGCGACAGCGGGAAGACGAACCACATTCCCAGCTGCTGCTGCTTCCAGACCGTTTCCGTAAGCGTGACGTTGCCGACCAGCAGGAGAACCGCGATCACGCTCAGCCCGAGCGCCACCTCGTAGGAGATCATCTGGGCCGAGGCGCGCAGGCCGCCCAGAAACGCATACTTGTTGTTCGACGCCCACCCCGAGAGCACGATCCCGTACACCGCCAGCGACGAGAGCGCCAGGATGTAGAGGATCCCGATGGGCACATCCGCCACGACCATGTCCACCGTCCCGACCGGCGTGGGGAGCGGCGCCGCGAACGGAATCACGGCGATCGTCACCACCGCCGGCATGATCGCCAGCGCGGGACCCAGCACGAAGTAGAACTTCGCCGCCGTGCCCGGCATCGTCTCTTCCTTGATGATGTTCTTGATCCCGTCGGCGATGGGTTGCAGGAGCCCGAAGGGACCGACCCGGTTGGGGCCGAGGCGATCCTGGATGAAAGCCGACACGCGCCGCTCGGCGAGCGTCATGTACGCGACCACCCCCATCACGACCGTGAAAACGGCCACCACCTTGACGGCCCCTATGGTCACGAACCAGAAGGTGGAGAGCTCCTGCATCTCACCCATGGACGGCCTCCGCCTGCAGGGCGGCGCCCCGGTCGCCCAGCGCGTCCCAGGTGAGCCCGTCGAACGCCGGGTGAGCAGCGACGAGCCCGGCGAAGACATCGGCCGCCGCAGCCGGAGTCCCCTGCCCACGCAACGCCGCCGCCAGCGCCCCCAGCACCAGCCACGCCGGCCGCGCCGACCCCGGCGACTGCAGCCCCTGCCGGAAGCGCTGCACCCTGCCCTGCGCGTTCACGAACGACCCCTCCTCTTCGGCGAAAGTTGTCACGGGCAGCACGTAGTCCGCATTCCGGGCCGCCGGCGAATCGAAGGTGCCGAGGTAGACGTACAGGCTGGCCGCGGCACCGAAGTCCTCGCTCTGGTCCGTCAGCTCGTCACCGAGCACCAGCAGCACCCCATCGTGCCCGGCCACGCCCTCCAGGCCACCCTTCGCCTCATCGTCACCGGTGCGCTCGAACCCCAGCAACCCCGCCCCGTCCACGTTCGGCGCCAGGTCGTGACGGCGAACCAGCAGGGGGAACCCCGGCAGCGGGACCTCGTCGTCGGCCCGCGGGGAGCGGAACACGCGTCCGGACACCTCCCCGGCCGCCCCCGCCACCGCAGCCAGCGCCGCCAGCGCCTCATTCGAGGCCGCCGCCGATCCCACCACCCTGACCTCCACCGGGCTCGTTTACACATCTCCGAGCCCACGCGACGGAGAGGTATGAGGGGAGGGCGAGGTTGCTTG
>VXOC01000192.1 GCA_009840215.1 Gemmatimonadota bacterium
CTTCAGACCCAGAACCAGCGTGTGCCTGGGCGACCCGGCGCTGGCCCCCCGTCCCCCCATCCGACCCGGTTGCCAGTAGAAGTACGCGCCGGCCTCGGCGAGCACGTCGCGCATCCCCCCGCCGGGCCCTCCAAGCGGGTAGGCCGCTTCGATCGCCAACTCGGTGTTAAAGACCCAGCTGCCCCCGGCCGCTCCGCCGAAGAGGGAAACCCAGCCACGCAACTCGTGGTGGTCGTCCCCGGAGGCCCAGGCGGGCGAGCCCAGTGTGGTCGTGACGGTTGCGAGGGCCTGGGTGCCCACGCGTATGTCCTGGTCGCTGCGCAGCGCATCCAGCCCGCGCCGGGTGACAAAACGTATGTTCCGCTTGCCGGCCATGAAGTCGAGGCGGGTGGTGCGTCGCCGGTTCACATGAGGCCCGAGCACCGCCGCGGTTGCGGCGTCCGCCGTGTCGGGGTTGGAAAAGTCGAACCCGGTTACCACCGTGACCCCCCCTGGGTAGTCGTCGAAGGAGATGTCCTCCCAGGAGATCCCCGCGCCCACGACCGTCAGGTCACCCGGCGTACCGAAACGGCGCGCCAGCATCGTCGCGGCGCGGCTGGTCCGAATGGGGAGATTCACATGCGTGAAGTCCGACCCTGCGGGGGCCACGTAGCGAAACAGGTCCTCCCTGTGCGAAAGGAACTCCACGAATGCCCAGCGGCCCACCTCTCCCACGAACGGGTAGGTGAGCGATTCGTGAAAGAACCTCCCCGTGCGGGTCCTGCCCACCCCGATCCGGCCATCCGTGCGCGTCCCGAACAGTCGCGGCGTGCGCCATTCCAGCCCCAGGTCGCGCCGCTCGTCCCGCTCGATTAGGTAGGCGCCGAGCAGGGTTCCGGTGCCCATCAGGTTCTCCTCGGTGATCGAGACATGCGTGAGCCGGAAACGCTGATCGACCTCGGCACGGATATCGAGCTTGAGCGTCCACTTGTCGCGGGTGTCGACGACGACGTGGGCCTCGGTCTCGGAGACCGCAACGGGATAGATGTCGGCGTCCGCGATGAAGGACAGGGCTCTCAGGATCCGTGCGGACTCTTCGATGAGGAAGGGGTCGAGACAGTCCCCTTCCGTGAAAAGCAATTCGTTGCGGATCAGGCTCACGCGGGTCCGGCGGTGAACCCGGTTGGCGACCCAGTTCGCGAGGCGTCTGATCCGGTTGGCGGATTGGGCGGAGTCGGGCACCGGTGGATAGATCGTGTGATTGTCGACGAAGATCTCGCCGATGACGGGGCCCTCGCAGGGGGTGTCGACGGCAGCGTCGCCGATCTGCTGTGCCGATGCACTGAACGGGCGCGCGGCCCAGGCTGACAGAAGCACCGCGGCAGCCATCCAGCGGAGGGTAGCGTACATGCAGTGTCTGGGTCCGGTACCGGGGGATGCGAGAGCGGTCACTTGTCAAGATGGTTAGAGCCTGCAGGGCGTCAAAGGGTTCGCCCGTTGACGGGCCTTCGCCGCTGCGGATAGGATTCCATCCCGGAATTGCCGGCATGGCATTGCCACAGCCGCCCCGCAAAACACGGGAGACGTTTGTTGTCGACATTCGAGAGCGACGCGCTGGTCTATCACGCGGAGGGCCGCCCGGGGAAGATCGAGGTGGTCCCCACCAAGGCGGTCGCCACCCAGAGAGATCTGACCCTCGCGTACAGCCCGGGTGTGGCCGAACCCTGCATGGCCATCCACGAAGACCCGGAAGAGGCCTTTCGCTACACTGCGCGCGGGAACCTGGTCGCGGTGGTCTCGAACGGGACGGCGGTTCTCGGACTCGGCAACATCGGGGCCATGGCGGCCAAGCCGGTCATGGAGGGCAAGGGGGTCCTCTTCAAGAAGTTCGCGGGGATCGACGTCTTCGACATCGAGATCGACACCGAGGATCCGCACGAAGTCATCCGTTTCTGCCAGATGCTGGAGCCGACCGTCGGCGGGATCAATCTCGAGGACATCCGCGCGCCCGAGTGCTTCCTGATCGAGGAGACGCTCCGCGAGACGCTGCGCATCCCCGTTTTTCACGACGACCAGCACGGCACCGCGATCATCGGGGGGGCGGCGCTGGTCAACGCGCTCGAGATCACGGGGCGCGACATCGGCGAGGCGACGGTGGTGTTTGTCGGCGCGGGGGCGTCGTCGATTGCCACGGCGCGGCACTGTCTGCGTCTCGGGGTCCGGCCCGAAAACCTGGTCATGACGGACCGGACGGGCGTGATCCATGAAGGGCGGCAGGCGGGAATGAACGAATACAAGGAGCCGTTCGCCACCGGCCGGCCGGTGCGTACTCTCGCAGAGGCGATGGAGGGGGCGGACGTTGTGATCGGCCTGTCGGCCAAGGGGCTGATCGACCGCGCAATGGTCGAATCGATGGCGCCGAAGCCCATCATCTTCGCACTGGCCAACCCCGACCCGGAGATCACCCCGGAGGAGGTGGCCGGCGTGCGGGACGACGCGATCATGGCCACGGGCAGGTCGGACTACCCGAACCAGGTCAACAACGTGCTCGGCTTCCCCTTCCTCTTCCGGGGCGCGCTCGACGTGCGGGCGCGGCGGATCGACCAGGGGATGATGCTGGCGGCCACCCGCGCGCTCGCCGAGCTGGCCCGCGACGAAGTCCCCGAGTCGGTGGTGAAGGCCTACGGCGACGACGGCTTCGAGTTCGGCCCCGAATACCTGATCCCCAAGCCGTTCGACCCGCGGGTCCTGCTGCACGTGTCGCCGGCTGTGGCGAAAGCGGCGATGGAGTCGGGCGCCGCGCGCATCGATGTCGACCTGGAGGAGTACCGGGACCGCCTCGAAGCGAGCCTCGGGCCGGGCCGCGAGGCCATGCGGAGGATCCTCGGCCGCGCCAGGAGGGAACCCGCGCGCATCGTGCTGGCCGACGGCTACAACGAGCGGGTGCTGCGCGCGGCCGCCCAGGTGGTGGAGGAGGGGACGGCCCGAATTGTGCTGATCGGCAAGACCGGGAAGATCCACCGGTTCGCTGAAGAGTTGGGGATCGATCTGCGGGGCGTGGAGTGCATCCATCCGCCCGCGGTCGAGTCGATGCGCTACGCCTACGCCGAGGCCTTCCACCGTCGCCGGGAGCGCAAGGGACTCACCCTCGCGGAGGCCCGGGCCCGGGCGTACCAGCCGGTCTACTTCGCGGCCATGATGGTCGGCGCGGGCGACGCGGACGCCATGGTGGCCGGGATCGACTCGAACTATCCGCAGATCCTGCGCCCCACGCTGGAGGTCATTGGCACTGCCGAGTCGGTGCGGAAGATCTCGGGGCTGCACATGGTGGCCTTCCGCGACCGCGATCCGCTCTTCTTCGCCGACACCACCGTCAACATCGATCCCGACCCGGAGACGCTCGCCGAGATCGCCATCTCGGCCGCCCGCTTCGTGCGCGACCTGGGGATCGAGCCGCGCATCGGCATGCTGTCGTTTTCGAATTTCGGCTCGGTCCGCCACCCCGAGGCGGCCAAGGTCCGCGAAGCGGTGGACTGGATCAAGCGGCTGGCGCCCAATGTGCTGGTGGACGGCGAAATGCAGGCCGACGTGGCGGTCGACCCGCACATCATCGCGAAGAAGTATCCGTTCAGCGATCTGACCGGGCCCGCGAACGTCCTGGTCTTCCCCACGCTCAGCGCCTCCAACGCCTCCTACAAGCTCCTGGCCCAGCTGGGAAACGCCGAGGTGATCGGCCCCGTACTGCTCGGGATGAAGAAACCGGTTCACATTCTCCAGCGAGGATGCAGCGTCCTCGATGTCGTGCACCTGATCGGCATCGCGTCGGTGGACGCGCGGACGTGAGACGGACACATTATCGGGTTGCCCCGTCTCGCCCCGCGATACGGGACCGATATCCCTTGACCGAGAAAACCAGGCCAATTCGGAGGCTTTAGAAGGTGGACCTTACCGCGCAGGGACTGGCCCCCGGGGGCCGCGTGCGCCGGAATCTCTCTCCCGCTGAACTCTACGAAGAGACGCTGCGGCTGGGGACCGGCAGACTCGCCCACGGGGGCGGACTCGTCACCAACACCGCGCCCTACACGGGGCGCTCACCCAACGACCGCTTCGTCGTGCACGAGGCCGGGTCGGCCGGCATCATCGACTGGGGGGACGTCAATGTCCCCATCGGCGAAGAGCACTACGGACGCCTCAAGGCCGAGATCATCGAGCGCTTGAACGGCTGCGATCTGTACGTTCGCGACGCCCGGGCGGGGGCGGATCGCCGCTACGGGATCAATGTGCGCGTGATCTCCGAGAGCCCGTGGCACGACCTCTTCGCCTACAACATGTTCCTGCGGCTCGACCCCGGGGAGGAAGACGGCTTCGCCCCCGATTTCGTCGTCTATCACGCCCCTTCCATGCAGGCCGATCCCGCGCGGCACGGCACCAACTCGGGCGCCTTCATCGTCGTCCACTTCACGGAACGGGTCGTGCTGGTCGGCGGCACCCCGTACGCGGGCGAGATCAAGAAATCGATCTTCGCGTCGCTCAACTTCCTCCTGCCGGCGCGGGGCGTCCTTCCCATGCACTGCTCGGCCAACATCGGCGAAGGGGGCGACACCGCGCTCTTCTTCGGGCTCTCCGGCACGGGAAAGACCACCCTCTCCGCCGATCCGGACCGCCGGCTGATCGGCGACGACGAGCACGGCTGGAGCGACGACGGCGTCTTCAACTTCGAGGGCGGCTGCTACGCCAAGACGATCCGGCTCTCGCCCACCGGCGAGCCCGAGATCTACCAGGCGACGCGCATGTTTGGCACGATCCTCGAGAACGTGATCCTCGACGAGCGCACCCGCGAGATCGACTACGACGACGGTTCGATCACCGAGAATACGCGCGCGTCCTACCCGCTCCACTTCATCGACAATGCGGTGGCCTCGGGGCGGGGCGGTCACCCCGAAAACGTCGTCTTCCTCACTGCCGACGCCTTCGGGGTGCTGCCCCCGATCGCGCGCCTGAGTCCCGAACAGGCCATGTACCACTTCCTGTCGGGGTACACAGCCAAGGTGGCGGGCACCGAGCGTGGGGTCACCGAGCCCCGGGCCGCCTTCAGCGCCTGTTTCGGGGCGCCCTTCCTGCCGCAGCACGCCACGGTCTACGCCGATCTGCTCGGCGGGAAGCTGCGAACGCACGGTTCCCGGGCCTGGCTGGTGAACACCGGGTGGACGGGGGGACGGTATGGGGTAGGCAGCCGCATGAAGCTTGGCCATACGCGCGCCATGGTGACGGCTGCGCTCAACGGCGACCTCGACTGCGCGCCGACGACGGTGGATCCGGCCTTCGGCCTGCACGTGCCCACGCAGGTGCCGGGAGTGCCCGCGGAGGTGCTGCAGCCGCGCGACACCTGGGCCGACGGAAGCGCCTACGATGCCGCCGCCGCCGAACTGGCTGATATGTTTAGGAGGAATTTCGAGCAGTTCGCGGATCGCGTTCCGCAGGAAGTGAGGGCCGCGGGGCCCGCTTAGAGGGGACAGCACGGGTTTCTGCCACAGGCTTCACAGGGAGGACCATGAGTCGACCACGATGCTGGCGGTTCTGGCCGGTCGCGCTGCCCGTGTTGCTTGGTGCCTGCGAACAGGCGGAGATACTGCAGGACCGCTTCCGCGACCTGACCCCGCATGAGACCTATCAGGCGCAACTTGCCGACGCGGGGCTGGCCGAGACGGCGCTCGGGAAGGACTGGACGCTAGCGGGCGAGAGTGCCCTCGAGGACGCGACCACCATCGCCCTCCCCTTCCAGGAGACGGGCCACATCACCCCGGAGCGCCCATCGGCGGTGGGATACCGGATCAGCATCCCGCGGGGCCGCAAGCTCACCTTCGAAGTGTCGCTCGATTCCAGCGAGGACACCCGACTCTTCATCGACCTCTTCCGGGTGCCCGCGAACGAGGAGGAGGACCCGTTCCGGCCCGTCTTCTCGTCCGACTCGGTGTCACGCACCTTCACGCACGAACCGTGGCGGGGGGGCGATTTCGTCCTGCGCGTCCAGCCGGAGTTGCTGCGAGGCGGGAACTACCGCGTCACGCTGCGCGAGGAGGCGCAACTGGGATTCCCGGTCGAGGGGCGCAGCATGGGGTCGATCCAGAGCTTCTTCGGGGCGTCCCGGGATGGCGGGCGGCGCGTACATCACGGCGTCGACGTCTTCGCGCCGCGCGGGACGCCGGTGCTGTCCGCCACCGACGGCAGGGTGAGGCGCGTCAGGGAGACACCGAGGGGCGGCAAGGTCGTGTGGGTCCGCGAGCCGGTTCACGAGGCAAGCCTGTACTACGCGCACCTGGACAGCCAGCATGTGAGCAACGGTGAGATGGTCGAACGCGGGGACACCATCGGCTTTGTGGGGAACACGGGGAATGCGCGCACCACGCCGCCGCACCTGCACTTCGGGCTGTACCGGCGGGGGCCGATCGACCCGTTGCCGTTTCTGAGCCAGCCGCGCAGGGAGCTTCCCGAATTGACGGCCGACCTGGCGATGTTGGGCGTCCGCGTCCGTCCGATGAATGACGGGATCCGGTTGCGTGCGTCGCCGGGGAGACGGGGTGAAATCATGCGCGAGTTGGATCCCGGTACGCGGCTTCGGGTGCTCGGGGCGTCGGGCGACTGGTTCCGGGTGAGGCTGCCCGACGGGTCGGACGGGTTCGTGGCGGCGCGCCTGATGGAGAGGATCGAGGTGGAGGTGACGGCGGAGGGGGGTGGGCGGGGGTAGCGGCCCCGCGGACACAATCCCCCCACATTCGTGCGGAGGGCAGATTAGTGAACTGTAGTTGACAAAATGTAAAGCGCAGTTGTCACGATCTGCGCCCAGCCACATACTGCAGCCCGAGCCACACCACCGCGGCGACGCCCAGCAGGAAGAACCCGGCGACGGACGGGCCCATCGCTACCCCGACCCCGCTCCAGGCAGTCGGTGCGGTCAGCGTGCCCGCACTTGCCACGGCGTCCGCCACCACACGGACCCCGATCAGGCTCCCGAGCACGCCCACGCATGCACCAAGGACCCCGAGCACGAGAATCGAATGCGTCCGTAACGGACTCCCGGGACCGTCGGAACGCACCAGTTCGGCGATGCTGCGCGCGATTTGCACGAGCATGAGAAGGACCACGACCCAGAGAGGGTACTGGATGGGTCCGAGGGATTCGATGAAAGACATCAGGGTTCTCCTTTGCGTTGGTGGTCGGGTGAAGTTTCGGAAGCAAGCGCCAGGTGGGGCCGCGCTTGCGCGAAGAAGCGGGCGATCCGGTGTTCGGCCTCTTCATCGGTAAGGAGTCGGGGCGTCAGCGCGAGCCACCCGAAGAGTCCGAAAACCGCTGCGGCGAGGCCGGTACCGGCAACCGTGGCCATCCGGCCAACCGCTTCCCAGACGGGCGGCTCCCACACAGGTGGCTGCTCAAATGGTGACCCTTGCCTTGGCGGCTCCACCATTGGCGACTCCCGCACGGGCGGTTCCCCCACGGTCGACTCCGGCGCCGCAATCATTGGAGGTTCAAGAGGCGCGAAAGTCACGCGACCCACCCAGGCAGCGCCCAGCGCACCGAGCGTAACCGCCGCGACGACCAGACCGGCCTGCCGGGCCCAGAGCAACCGGCGTTGCCGGGGCCGAAGGTCTCCGTGGAGCAGGAGCTGAATCACGGCCCGGGACAGATTCGCGGCGAGCGCGGCGATCACGACCGTCAGCGGCCAGATCACGAAGGCCGGGACATCGGGCACCCCGGATCCATACATCGCGATCACGGCGATGAAGCCGGCCGAGGTCGCCGCGAGGGCCACCCCCAGCACGACCGCCCGGTCGACCCACCCGGCGGCGCCTGCCCAGCGCCCCAGCCGGGGAGCGTGGCGGGCTTCGAGGTCCGCGAGCGCCTGGTCGTCGGGTACGGCTTGCCGCAGCGCGGCACGGCGGGCCTGGCTGGGAGTCTTTCCGCGCCGCTCAAGTTCGACCTGCAGCGCCCGCACATCGGCGTCGACCTCCTCGATCAGGTCGAGACGGCGTTGCGGCGGGACCTTCAGCTCGCGTTCGACGCGTTTCAGGGGGTGGTCATGCGGCATGTGTGCCCCGGATCAGGCCGAATAGGGCTCGGAACTTCCGTTCCAGTTCGTCGGCTCCGGCTGCCAGTTCCGCGCGTCCGGCGGGGGTGAGGTGATACGTCTTGCGTCGGCGGCGCTCCCCGTGCCACTGGCTCCGCAATTGGCCCTCCGCTTCGAGTCGGTGCAGGATCGGGTAGAGGGTGCCGTGCTGGAAGGAGAAGGCGCCGCCCGTCCGTTCCTCGACGGATAGGGCGATCTGGTAGCCGTGCGCTGGGCCGTGGTCCAGAACGGCGAGCACCAGAAGCTCGTTGATTCGCTTGGAGAGGGTGATCTGTTGCACGATTGTGTCGTCTCGTTGGGAAGTGGGTCGCGGCCCCGCCGCAGGGCCGCCATGCATCAGGACCGCGTCGGGTATCGTCCGCCCCCAGGTCATCGTCTACTGCTACCCAAATAATATATCGTAATTCTTTATATTGCAAATCTACCGGTCTCTCAGGGCGCCGGTAGAAAGGGTACTCCAGAGCGGCGACCGCGACGCACTGGTGAGTTACATTGCGACATTCCCGGGTCTCCATACCCTCGGAATGAGGCACAGATGGCGGAATGGCGCGAGCTGGCAGTCAGGAGACAGTCATGAGATACCGGACCACCATTCCGATTCTCGCCACCCTTGCCGCCCTCGCCTGTTCATCCGACCAAGGTTCCGACAGAGACGAAAACGGGACCTCGCTCGAGACCGGCGGCCAACTGTCGCAAACAGGCCCCCTCTGGCAGGTCGCCCCGGAACCAGCGCTGGTCCTCGGGGAGCTGGAAGGCCCGGACGCATACCTCTTCTCCCAGATCCGCGGCGCCACCCGTCTCTCCACCGGGACGGTCGTCGTGCTGGACGGCGCGTCCAGCCAGTTGCGCGCCTTCTCGGGTGACGGCACCCATGTCTGGACCTCAGGCGGCTCCGGCGAAGGCCCCGGCGAGATGCAAAACCCGACACACCTGGAGACCCTTCCCGGCGACACCCTCCAGGTACAGGACGGCCTCTCCAGAATTCGCTACGCCGCCGACGGCGTGCTGATCGCCCACGAGCGGCTTGCGGTAGGGGGCCTCCAGAGGTTCGGCCGGTACTACGCCTCCGAATGCTCGGTTCCGAGCTTCGTTGCGGACCGGGTGATCGCGTGCACGGGCACCGACTTCGACCCCGCCGACATGCCACGCGAAGCCGGGCCGTGGCGACTCGAGGACGAGCTGGCCGTGTTGCCCTGGACCCTGGACTCGATCGACCGTCTGGGCGTGTTCCTGAAGGAGGCAGGCTGGGCGGTACCCTTCGAAGGGCTCCCTCGACTCCCCGAACAACTGGTCGTGCTGAGCGGCGGGATGGGCTACGCTCCGCCGCCCATGGCCCGGAGGGGGGTCTTCGCGGTGGGTGGATGGCCGCGCAAGCTGGTGGTGGCGGACAGTTGGGGAGATGTCGTACACGCCTTCGACCTTGCGGCCGACAGTGTGCCTCCCGGTGCAAGCATCCAGGTCAGACATGCCCGTCGGCCTCCCACCGCGGATGAACTCGCTGCCGCATGGGACGCCGTTTCCGCCAGACGAGTGGGTTCACCGGAGCACATCCGGGAGCACCTCCCCGCCCCCGACTCCATACCCAACATCGATCATCTGGTGGTCGACCACCCGGGCATGGTGTGGGTCGGATCGTACCAGCATGACGCGTCCGCGCCGCGACCATATCACGTTTACGACACGGAAGGGCGGTTCCTGGCCCGGGTGACGATGCCCGCCGGCGTCGAGGCCCTCGAAATCGGGGCCGACTACGTCCTCGGAATCACTCGCGACGAGCTGGAAGTCGAGCGCATCGTCCTCCACACGCTGACACGGAGCTGAGGGACGCGCATCAAGTCGCGGGCACACCCGCCCGCCCGGTTGTATCTTCGGAGTCCCCATCACCCCGGAGAAGCCTCATGCCCCGCCAGCACTGGCTCATGAAGAGCGAGCCCTACGTCTATTCCATCGACGACCTCGAGCGCGACGGCACCACCCACTGGGACGGCGTCCGCAACTACGCCGCCCGGAACCTCATGCGCGACAGGATGCGGATCGGCGACCGCGTCCTCTTCTATCACTCCAACGCCAAGCCGCCCGGTGTCGCCGGAATCGCCGAGGTGTGCCGCGAATCCTACCCCGATTTCACCCAGTTCGACGCGTCGAACAAGTACTTCGACCCGAAGGCGACCGAGGAGAACCCCCGGTGGTTCATGGTCGACATCCGCTTCGTGGGGAAGTTCGAGCGCGAGGTGGGGCTTCCCGAGATTCGCGACACGCCGGAGTTGGCCGACATGGTGCTGGTGAATCGCAGCCGGCTGTCCGTGCAGCCGGTGACGGAGGCCGAGTTCGAGCACATCGTCGCGATGGCCGGGAATCGGTCGTGAACCGACGGCGTCCTTCGCTCGCCGTGATCGGCGGGACGACCATCTGCCTTGCCTGCACGGGCGCGCCGGACGAAACGCCCCAATCGGAGGCCGGAGAGTGGGAGCTCGTCGAGGATCTGCGGCTCAATGCGAACGCCGAGGACTTTTCCGCGATCCGGTGGGTCTTCGTCGGACCGCAGCGCGAGATCGTCGTGCATGAGCCGCAGGACGTGCGGTTGCGGCTCTATGACCCGACCGGAACGCTCGTGGCTACGATCGGGAGGATGGGGGAGGGCCCCGGAGAGTTCCAACATCTGGGTCCCGTCCTTTGGGCTGCGGACACGCTGATTGTCGTCGATATGCGACTCAGCCGCACGACGTACTGGCTGCTGGATGGAACTCTGGTCCGCACGGAGCCGGTCCCGTTCCGTGAACCGAACTGGGATGCGGAGGGAGGGAGCAGCTTCTTCCACAGCTTCGGTCCCTCAGCCGTCGACGATAGGGGTGCGATGCTTGGGATGGCATATCGAGTGAGTGTTTCAACCAACGGAACGTGGGAGGAGTCTTCGAGGCATGTGGTGCTGCGGGTGGGTCGTGACGGGGAACCCGGTGTTCTCGCCGAGCCTCCGCAGTACGACGACGAGCGTTGGAGCGTCACCGTATCCGGCGTCACCAACTGGGTTCCCTTCGCATTCCAACCGTGGCCTGAATTCGCACCGGACGGAAGCCGATTCCTGTTCGCGACGACCGACCAATCGACTCTCGACGGCACCATCAGTCTGACGATGATCCGCGCGTCCGGCGACACGGTTTTCACACGGTCCCATGCGTATCCCGGAGAGCCGATTCCCACTTCGGCCCTGGACAGCGCCGTCTCCAGGATCGTGTCGGAGAGCGGGCGCGACCGCCGCGTCAGGGCCCTGGCCCGCGAACGCGCGCCCCTCGTCTACCCCCCGGCTGCCGTCACGCTCGGTCTCGACGGGACGATCTGGGTAGAGCTGCGCCGCACCGACCGCGGAACACCCGTGCACGTGCTGAGCGAGACGGGCGACCCGATCGGCTCCCTGCTTCTGCCGCCGCGAACGCGCATCCAACAGGCCAGCATGACGCACCTGTGGGTGACCGAATACGACCCGCTGGATCTCGCAAGCGTGGTTCGCTACCGGGTGATTCGGCACACTGGCACAGGCCCCGGAGGAGGGATGGAAGAATGACGACCACCCCACGCACCCACGCCGGCAACTACATAGCCGGTGAGTGGCTACCCGGTGATGCCTGCGAGAGGCTCGCGATCACCGACCCGGCCACCGCCGAAACGCTTGGCTCCGTCCCTCTCTCGGGCCGGACCGAAGTCGACCGTGCCGTCCAGGCCGCCCGCGCCGCCTTCCCCGCCTGGCGCCGCACGCCGGTGGTCGAGCGCGCCCGCGTCCTCTTCCGCCTCAAGGCCCTCCTCGACGAGCACCACGACGATCTCGCGGTCAGCCTCTCGCGCGAACACGGCAAGAATGTCGCGGAGACGTGGGGCGAGGTGCAGCGCGGCATCGAGAACGTGGAGCACGCCGCCGGGATGCCCACGCTCATGATGGGCGACACCCTCGAGGACGTCGCGCGCGGCGTCGACTGCGAGACGGTGCGGCAACCCATCGGCGTCTTCGCGGTGATCACCCCGTACAACTTCCCCGTCATGATCCCGCTCTGGTTCTGGCCCTACGCGGTGGCCGCGGGCAACACGGTCGTGCTCAAGCCGAGCGAGCAGGATCCGCTGACGCACCAGCGCGTGGTCGAGTTGGCCGTGCGGGCGGGGCTGCCGCCGGGCGTGCTGAACGTGGTGCACGGCCGCCGGGAAGCGGTCGAGGCGCTGATCGACCATCCGGATGTGACGGGCGTGTCGTTCGTGGGGTCGAGCCGGGTGGCTAAGATCGTGTATGCGCGCGCGGGGGCGTCGGGGAAGCGGGTGCAGGCGCTCGGGGGCGCGAAGAACCACATGATCGTGCTGCCGGACGCGGACCCGGAGGTGGTCGCGGATGCAGTGGTGGGATCGGTGTTCGGGTCGGCGGGGCAGCGATGCCTGGCCGGGTCGGTGGTGGTGGGGGTGGGCGACGCGTACGGGCCGATGCGGGAGGGGATCCTGGAT
>VXOC01000169.1 GCA_009840215.1 Gemmatimonadota bacterium
GGGGGTGGAGACCAGGGCCGCGAAGAGGACGGCGACAACCGGGAAGAAGGTATGGACCAGTGTTCGCGGTGAGGCTGGGGAAGTGTCGTGGTCGGCCAAGCTCGATCCTCTGGACAGGGGGCTGAGTGGTCGGTGCTCTCTGGAGGCCATCCGTGGTCCCCCTTACATTCGCCCTCGATCGTTTTCTGCGACAGGACCCCCTCGCATGTCTCCAACCGAAACCAGGCATCCACAGATCGCCCGATCCGGCTCCGGCCGCGCACCGGAGCGTTCTTCGTGGGGTGTCAGGATTGTGAAAACATTCACAAGCGCGATCGGGCTTGTCCTCAAGGGTGTCATCAGCGCCGTCCGCCGCATCCTGAATGCGATCGTCGAAGCCCTGTTCAGTGACCTGTTCTGACCGGAGTCTGCCATGTACCGCCTCAGCCCGCTCCGCCCCCGCGCCACCGCCCTCCTTTTCGCTCTCCTGCTGGCCCCCACCAGCGCCTGCGCCCAATCCGGCGACCCCACCCGGGACCCGCGCTTCGAGCAGGCCGTCGATCTCTTCGAAGCCTGGCTCGACGCGAAGATGGACTACGAGAAGATCCCGGGAATGTCAGTGGGTCTCATCCACGACCAGGATCTCGTGTGGGCAAAGGGCTATGGACTCGCCCACCGGGAGGACGGCGTCGCGGCGTCCCCGTCCACCATGTACTCGATCTGCTCGATCTCGAAGCTCTTCACCTCGATCGGGGTCATGCAACAGCGTGACGAGGGCAATCTGCGGCTGGACGACCCGGTCTCGGACCGGCTTCCGTGGTACGACCTCGAACAGGCCTTCGGCGACGGCCCCTCGGTGAGCGTCGAGGGGATCCTCACGCATTCATCCGGTCTCCCCCGCGAGTCGGCGCACCCCTACTGGACCGGTCCCGAATTCCCATTCCCGAGCCGCGACGAAATCATCGAGGGTCTTGCCGATCAGGAGACCCTCTACCCGGCCGACCGCTACTTCCAGTACTCGAACCTGGGGATGGCGCTCGCGGGACAGCTCGTCGAGCAGGCGTCGGGGATGGACTTCGACGCGTACGTGCGCAGCCGGATCCTGGACCCGCTGGGCATGTCCGACACCTACACCGACATCCCCGCCGAACACCGGGGCGACCGTTTCGCCACAGGTTACACCCGCCTGGGACGCGACGGCCGGCGTGCCGAGGCCACCTTCTTCCAGGCTCACGGCATCGCGCCGGCGGCCGGCTTCTCATCCACCGTGGAGGACCTGGCCCGCTTCGCCTCGTGGCAGTTCCGGCTGCTCGAGAACGGGGGAAGCGAGGTGCTCGACGTCAACACGCTGCGCGAAATGCACCGCGTGCACTGGGTCGATCCCGACTTCGATACGATGTGGGGGCTCGGGTTCGCGGTGTCACGGCGCGATGGCGGGCGTTCGGTGGGGCACGGGGGCAGCTGTCCCGGGTTCCGTTCGACGCTGCAGCTGGTTCCGGCGAAGAAGATGGCCGGAGTGGTGATGATCAACGCGCAGGGGACGAACCCGGGTGACGTGTATTCGAGGATGATGGAGACTGTGGGCGCGGCGCTGGAAAGGGTGCAGGGTGATCCGGATGGTGGTACGCGGAGGCCGGCGGCGCTGGCGGAATACGAGGGGCTCTACGAGTCGACCTGGGGCGAGACCGTGATTCTGCGGTGGGACGACAGCCTGATCGCGTTGCGCGTGCCCACCAACAATCCGGTTGAAGCGATGACGAAGCTGCGCCGGGATGGGCAGGATACGTTCCGGCGCGTGCGGGATGACGGGGAGTTGGGCGAGGCGTATGTCTTCCACCGCACAGACGGCGACATCGACCGCCTCAGCGTGCACGGGAACTACTCGCGGAAGGTGCGCTAGCGACCCTGGTCAGCCGGCGTAACGCCGCTCGCGGTGTCGGCAGCGGCTGGCCTGCGGCCTGTCAGACCGCCGCGCTGTCCCCAGGGATGGGCTGCTGCCTCGTCCTGAAGGTGATGTCGAGCGAGACCCAGACCGGCACGGGCTTGTCGCGGTTCATCGCCGGGGAGAACTCGTACAGGTGGGAGACCTTGAGCGCCGAATCGTCGAGCGCCTCGTATCCCGAGGATGTGTGGATCTGGGTCTTCACCACCTTGCCGGTCTCATCGATGAAGAACCAGACCCTGGCGGTACCGCCGATGCCCGCATCGCGGTAGAAGGGTGGATACTCGCGCTCCAGCGCCCGCTGCAGTTCCTCCCTGTTCTTGATGAAAGGGTAGATGTCGACGGCGGTCCAGATGGGGGCGTCCTCGATGTTGATGTCCATATCGCCGGGCGGGGGCGGCGGTGGCGGTGGTGGATTGTCGAAGTCGAAGTCGTCGATCGTGATATCCACGTCAGCCAGGGCGTCGGTGATCACGGGAAGGGCCGGCCGGGTGATGGGTTGCGGGGGCTCGGGAGGCTCGATCTGCGCGGGAGGGTTGATCAACGGCGTCGTTCCCGTGTCGATGCTGACATCGGCGGCACTCATCGACGGCCAGAACGCGAACACGAGGAAGTGCATGAGCGTGGCCGCCGAAATCGAGCCCCAGAACCAGGGGGAGAAAGAGTGCTTGAAGTCTTCGTTGGCGGAACCGCCCGGCTGTGGGGCTGCTGTGCCTTGATTGTGATCGATCATCGGTCTCTCCCTGTGCGATCGGGCGTGGGGCCGGGGCGTGAGCCACGTCGTCGTCGGCGCCTGGGATACGCGCCTTGGTCTTTCGTACCGTGGCGCCGGTTCCAATGTTCCTGTGGTTCCACACACACTGGATTCGCGTCACTGAAAGGTCCGCCATGAGTAGAGCCGCCATGCCTGCTTCAAACTTCCCTGCCAACCAGCCGCCTCAACGCTGCCGACGCCTGCGCAGGTTCATCCACGGTCTATTCGCCGCAGCCGCGATCACGACTTTGGCCTGCTCGGAATCGGCCCCGGCGAACGACTGGACCGTCGTCAGGGACACGCTCCCCTCGGGCGTGGAACGAGTCACCAACACCCCGCCTCCGCAAACCGCTCCCACCTGGACGCTGGTCGAGGAGATCCGCGTCGGCACGGTGGAGGCGGGCCTGCCGGAGTCCTTCGGAGAGATCAAGGGGCTGGTGGGATTCGAAGGCGGCGGCTTCGCCGTGCTCGAGTCCCAGTCGCTGGAGATTCGGGTCTTCGCCGCCGACGGGTCCCACGTGGCCACCCACGGACAGCGGGGAGAGGGCCCGGGCGAGTTCGTCGGCGCGAACGGACTGATGCTCGACCCGTCGGAGCGCATCTGGGTGCCGGACTCGTACGCCGCCCGCATGTCCGTGCTCGATCCCGAAGACGGGTTCGTCGAGTCCTTCCCCTTCACGAGCTTCGTGCGGGGCTGGGTGTGGACGGGCGCCATGACCGCCGACGGACGCATCCTCAAGCACTCGAGCACCACGATGCGCGTCTTCGATTCCGCGATGACCGAGCTGCCTTCGCTCCCGCTTCCTCCCGCCGCCGAAGACGTCGGAGACGAAGACCCGAGCATCTTCCTCGTGGAGTTGGGAACCGGGTGGCAGGTGCGGGCGGTCCCCTTCTATCCCGGTGGGGCCACCACCTTCGATCCGGGCGGCGCAATGTGGTCGGCTGCGGTCGGCGACGCCTCGCACCGGGTCCACAAGTGGATGCCCGGAGGCGACACGATACTGGTCGTGGAGACGCAGCGGCCGCCGCTCGCCGTGTCGTCGGCCGAGCGCGACTCGGTGATTGCGGACACGCGCGCGTGGTTCCGGGAGCGGGGCGTCGAGACCGAGGCGGACTGGTCCAGGATCCCCGATGTGAAGCCCGCGGTGCTCGACCTGGTCACCTCGGCGGAGGGGAATCTGTGGGTGCAGACCCCGTCGCCGGGCGGAGGCGTCAGCTACGATGTCCTGGCCCCCGATGGCGCCTACCTGGGCAGCACGGCCCCGGCGGCGCTCGAGACCGTGTTCTGGCTGAGTCCCGTCATCCGGGGCGACTACTACTGGACGGTCGTGTTCGACGAACTGGACGTGCCTTACGTGGTGCGCGCAAGAATCACCCCCGTGGAGTAGCAGCCCGTGAACAGAATCCCCCCGGCATTCGAGCGGCGATGCATCCGTGCTGACCGCTTCGCTTGGCCGATTCGCGATGTAATGAGAACATTACATTATGTCATGTATAGTATACAGTTTCCCTCCAAGGCTTCGCTCTGCGTTGCTCCTCGGGTGAATAGCCCTGCTATTCCCCTCTCGTCGCGCCTTGCCAGCCCGGCGCCTCACCGCTCTCGGTGCTCGGGCGGCTCTATCCACGGACTGCTATCAATCATGAGAACCCGTCGCTTCTTCGCTCTCTGCTTCGTGGCCATCGCTTTCGCGCCGGTCGATGCAGTTTCCCAGACCACCCTCGAGACCGCCATCTCGCACCTCCAGTACCGGGAACTCGGCCCCGCGCTCATGGGCGGCCGCATCGCCGACCTCGCGGTGGTCGAGTCGAAGCCGCAGGTCTTCTACATCGCGACCGGGACCGGCGGCGTCTGGAAGACCGAGAACCACGGCACCTCGTGGACACCCCTCTTCGACGACCAGCCCACGAGTTCGATCGGCGACGTCACCCTCGACCCGTCGAACCCGAACCTCGTCTGGGTCGGCACCGGCGAGCCGCAGAACCGCCAGTCCTCCGGCTGGGGCAACGGCGTCTACAAGTCCACCGACGCCGGAAACACCTGGCGGCACATGGGGCTCGAGGGGACGAAGCACATCGGGCGCATCCTGATTCATCCGCGCAACCCGGACATCGTGTACGTGGCGGCGGTGGGCGACCTGTGGGGGCCGAACGAGGAACGCGGCGTCTTCCGCACGAAGGACGGGGGCGAGACTTGGGAGAAGGTCCTCTACATCGACCACCACACCGGCGCGATCGACCTCGCCATGGACCCGGGCGACCCGAACACGATCTTCGCCGCGATGTACCAGCGGCAGCGCACGGGGTGGGGTTTCAACGGGGGCGGTCCGGGGAGCGGTCTCTACCGCACCTTCGACGGCGGCGACAGCTGGGACGAGCTCACCGAAGGGCTGCCCGAGGGTGACAAGGGACGGATCGGTGTCGACGTCTTCCGCCAGGACGGCAACGTGGTCTACGCGCTCATCGAGGCCGACGCGCGCACTCCTCGACGGCCCGGTGCCGGAGGTGGTGGCGGTGGCGGAGGCGGCCCGCGCCAGAGCGGCCTCTACCGCTCCCTCGACCGCGGCGACACCTGGGAGCGCATGTCCAACACCAACCCGCGGCCCATGTACTACTCCCAGGTCCGCATCGACCCGAGCAACGCGGACCGCATCTACGTCCTGGGCACCTCGCTCATGGTCTCCGACGACGGCGGCCGCACCTTCCGCCGCGACGGTGCCACCCAGATCCACGTCGACCACCACGCGCTGTGGATCAACCCGAACGACCCCGACCACCTCATCGTGGGCAGCGACGGCGGCGTCTCCGCCTCGTGGGACGGCACCGCGCACTGGCGCATGTTCGACAACCTCGCGCTTGGACAGTTCTACGCCATCGGCTACGACATGCGCGACCCCTACTACGTCTGCGGCGGCCTCCAGGACAACGACGCTTGGTGCGGTCCGTCAAACACGCGCTCCTTCCACGGAATCCGCCACCAGGACTGGTACGAGACCGTCTACGGCGACGGCTTCTTCACCATCGTCGACCCGACCGACTCGAGCATCGTCTACTCCGAGTCGCAGGGCGGCAACATGAACCGCTACGACCTCAACACCGGCGAGAAGACGCGCATGCGTCCCATCACCGGCCCGCGCGAGGACGGCGACACCGCCAAGACCTACCGCTTCAACTGGAACTCGGCGCTCCAGCTCTCGCCCCACGACCCGGCGACGGTGTACCTGGGCGCAAACTATCTCATGCGCTCCCGCGACCGGGGGATGTCCTGGGAGGAGGTGGGCGGGGTGGACCTCTCCAGGCAAATCGACCGCACCGAGCTGGAGATCATGGGCGTCCTCGGCTCGGAGCCGCAGATGTCGGCCAACGACGGGATCTCCGGGTACGGCAACATTACGGCGTTCGCGGAGTCGCCGGTCGTCCCCGAGCTGCTTTACGTCGGCACCGACGATGGCAATGTCCAGGTGAGCCGCGACGATGGCGCGACCTGGACCAACGTCGCCGACCGGATCTCCGGACTTCCCGAGCGCACCTACGTCAGCCGCCTCGAACCGTCCGCGCACGCCGAAGGCCGGGTCTACGCCACCTTCGACGGCCACCGCAACGGCGACTACGCGGCCTACGTCTACGTCAGCGAGGACTACGGCCAGAGCTGGACCGCGATCACCGACGGCCTTCCCCACGGCTGGTCCGTCAACGTCATCACCGAGCACCACCGCGCCCCCAGCCTCCTCTTCGTCGGCAACGAGGTCGGCGTGTTCGTCTCGGTCGACCGCGGCGGTCGCTGGGTGCAGCTCAAGAACAACTTCCCGACGGTCCCGGTCGACGACATCCTCATCCACCCCCGCGACAACGACCTCCTGGTGGGCACGCACGGCCGCTCCTTCTGGATCCTGGCCGACGTGACCGCGCTCGAACACCTGTCGGACGAAGTGCTGGCCGAGGCGGGGCGCATCTTCCCGCCCGCCCGCGAGTCGATCATGTGGGCGGAGCGCGGGGACTGGCCGTTCCAGGGCGCGACCTATTCCGCGCCGAACCCGCCTCGGGGAGCGAGGATCCGCTACTACCTGCGTGACGAGTGGGAGGCGCCGGTCGTGGCGGAGGAGGGGGGTGGTGAGGAGGGCGACGGCTCGGGCGACGACGAGGGTTCCGGCGCCGGAGACGGCGGCGATGTGGGAGCCGTTGAGCCTGCGGGAAGCACGGCAGCCTCTTCGGGCGCGGACGGCGGCGGCTCCGCCGAGGCCACCTTCTCCCTCACCATCACCACCGCGCACGGCGACCACATCCGCACCCTGGACGCCCCGTCCGAGGCGGGCATCAACGAAGTCATCTGGGACTGGCGCCACGACCCGCCGTACGAACCTGACGAGGAGGGACCCGGTGGTGGCGGCGGCGCGCCCGATGGCCCGATCGTGCTGCCCGGCTATTACAGGGTCAGCATGACGGTTGCCGGGGAGACCTACTCCACCGAGTTCGAGGTCCATGCCGACCCGCGCCGCCCCATGGCCCCCCCCGACCGCAAGGCGCGCCAGCATGAGTTGATGCGCTTGCACAGGCTGGCCGCCCCCATCTACGAAGCGGGCCGCGCGATCGAGAAGCTCGGGGAGCAGCTGGACGCGGCCGAGGAGCTGATCGGCGCGGCAGCCGAACCGCCCGAGGGCGTCCAGGAAGAGCTGGATTCGATCCGCGCCGCGCTCGAGGAGGTCCGGGACGACCTGCAGGAGGCGAGCCGCAACGCAGGCGTGGCGGGGGCCATCGAGCAGTCGTCCACGCTGCCGACCGAGGACCAGATGTGGCAGGTCGACCGCGCGTGGGAAGTCATGGAAGAGCTGGTCGGGCCGCTGAACGAGCTGATCACGTCGCGTGTGCCGGCGCTGAATGCGCGGATTTATGCGGAGGGGGTGAGGCCAGCGGTGGGTGAGGTGGTGAGGGTGCCGGGGGGATAGGTGCGGCCGATCCTCCGGCTCTGGCTGGCCTGCCTGGTTACGGGTTCTCCCAGGGGTTGACGACGACGATCTCGATCCCGTCGAAATCGTGAACGTTCCTTGTCACCAGGGTCCCACCCCTTGCGACCGCGATCGCGGCGATCTGGCAGTCCGCCTGCGAGATTGGCCTGCCAGCCGCTCGTCGTGCGGCGGCGATGGCGGCGTAGCTGCCTGCGGCCGACCTGTCGAACGGTAGCACGCGATCTGCGAACATCCTGCCAAATGCGTGATCGGCCGCTGCGGCAAGGCCCTGCCGCCTCCTGCCCGCGGGCAGAATGGCAATGCCGGTCAGGATTTCTGCCTGGGTCACTGCCGTGACGAACAGATCACGCTCCAGCCGGTCGTCCAGCCAGTGCAGCACCGCCGAATGCGGTCGATCCAGCATGAGTTCCGAGACCACGTTCGTGTCGAGAACGAACATCCCCGACGGCTCAGCCGAAGCGTGGGGGTTCGCGCATCGCCTCCCTTGGCGGAACCTCCAGCTCCACCCCCCCGAAAGGCTTGAACAACTCGTGCAGCTTCGTCCCAAGCCCCCGTCGCGAGTACTCCTGGTTGACCGCCGTACGCAGGATGGTGCGTGCCTCTTCTTCCATCGAGCGACCGTTGGCCGCCGCGCGTACGCGAAGCCTCGCTTTCACGCCGTCGTCGAGTTTGCGGATCGTGATGCTGGCCATGACCGGTGTCTCCTTCCCGTCCTCACAGAAGCGCTTGCCGAAATGCAATCTATGATTGCAATGCGATCACATCAACCCCTTTCGTCCGGCTCGCTCCGGCTCTGGTTGATCGGCTCGCTTGACCTGCTTCCCCGCCCGGCCTAACGTGACGTACGCGTCAGCGTCGGTCTCCCATGGCCGGTGTGACAGTCCACGAGGAAAGGCGGAACGAACCATGGCCCACCTGATCGGTCTTCGACGATCGCAGGGGGGCATGCGTGCGGTGTTGGGAGCCGCCATTGGCCTGTCGCTGATCCTCGGTATCACCATCGAGGCCACGCACGCGCACGAGGCCACCGAACTGTCCGCCGTGTGCGCCGTCTGCAAGCTGCCTCACCAGGGTACGCCGGCGTCCGCCCCCGCCACACCGGTCATCATCGCATCCAGCCTGGTTTCATCCCCCGCGCTTCCCGGCCACCAGCTCATTCCCGGCATCGTCCATCTTTCTCATCACCGGAGCCGGGCTCCGCCTCTCCCCATCTCTCTGTAGCCAGAGCCCCTCGGCCGACCCGCGAGTCGGCGAGACGACCTGTGCACGGTTGCGCCTGTTGACGGCGCACCCGCGAGAGATGGAGACCCATGCAGAACAACAATTCGCAGACGGGGCCCGCACCCGTTCTCGAGGCCCGCGGCCTCAGCAAGCGCTACGGCGCCACGCAAGCCCTTGACTCCCTCGACCTGGCCATAGCGCCCGGAGAGGTCTACTGCCTCCTCGGACCCAACGGGGCGGGCAAGACCACCACCATCAACCTCTTCCTCGGCTTCGTGGCGCCCTCGGCCGGACAGGCCCTGATCGGCGGCGCGGACGTGTCGACCAACGACCGCGAGACGAAGCAGCGGATCGCGTACATCCCCGAGCAGGTGATGCTGTACCGCAACCTCAGCGGACTCGAGAACCTGGAGTACTTTGCCGCATTGGGTGGGAGGGGGTCGCTGGACCGGGAACGTCTCACCGACATCCTGGTCGAAGCAGGCCTGGAGCGCGACGCGGTCGACCGGCGCGTGTCGGAGTACTCCAAGGGCATGCGGCAGAAGGTCGGCGTCGCGATCGCCATGGCCAAGAAGGCCGACGCGCTGCTCCTCGACGAGCCGACGTCCGGTCTCGACCCGAAGGCCTCGAACGAGTTTTCGGCGCTGGTGGAACGGCTCAGGAATCGCGGCGTCGCGGTGCTCATGGCGACGCACGACCTGTTTCGCGCCAAGGAGACAGGCACCCGTGTGGGCATCATGCGATACGGGCGCCTGGTCACCGAGCTGAGCACGGACGAAATCGGCCACGCCGATCTCGAGCGCATCTACCTGGAACACATGCACGACTAGCCCGTGGACAAGATCCCCCGGCCCGGCGCCTCACCGCGCTCGGTGCTCGGGTGATGGCTTTCCCCACGGATCATGAGGAGAAATCGATGATCAGGCATATCATTCGCAAGGAGTTCACCGACGTCGTTCGGGACGGCCGCTTCCGCTGGTGCACGGTCCTGGTGGGATCGCTGCTGCTCGTCTCGCTCGGCCACGGATGGGTCCAGGCGCGGAAGGTGCAGCAGGAGCACGCGGCCGCGCAGGCCACGGCCCGCGAGCACTGGGAGACCCAGGGTGAGAAGAATCCGCACTCGGCGGCGCACTACGGCATCTACGCGTTCAAGCCCCGGCTGGCGCTGTCCTTCATCGACGAGGGTGTGGACCCCTACACCGGCACGACGGTGTGGCTCGAGGCCCACCGGCAGAACGACTTCCTTTTGCGCCCGGCACAGGACGCCACGGCGGCCCAGCGAATCGGGGCCCTCACGGCGGCGCAGGTCCTGCAGCACCTCGTGCCCCTGCTCGTCATCCTGCTGACCTTCGGCGCACTCGCCAGTGAGCGGGAACGGGGCACGCTGCGCCAGTTGCTGGCTTCCGGGATCGGGCGGCGAGACCTCGCCGTGGGCAAGGCACTGGGCGTCGCCGGCGCGCTGTCGCTGCTGCTGGTGCCGGCAGCCCTGCTGGGAGCGGCGGCCCTGGTCGTGGGGAGTCCCGGCCCGGCGGCATCCCCCCTGGTCCGGGGTTTGACCCTGACCGGCGTCTACCTGGCCTATTTCGGTGCCTTCCTGGCGCTCTCCCTGGCCGTGTCCGCCTGGGCGCGCTCGGGGCGTACCGCGCTGGTGATCCTGCTGGCCGTGTGGGTGGTGAACGGCCTCGTCGCGCCGCGCGTCGCGGTGGATCTGTCCAAGTGGCTCCACCCGACGCCCTCCGCCTTCGAGTTCGCCCGTACCGTGCAAAACGAGATGGCCGCCGGCGTGGGGGACTTGTCGCCCCCGGACCGGGGCGCGCTGACCGACCGCCTTCTGGCGGAGCACGGAGTCGAGCGGGTCGAGGATCTGCCGATCAACCTGACGGGGGTCTACCTGCAGGAACTCGAGGAGTACGGCAACGTGGTCTTCGACCACAACTACGGCGCCCTGTGGGACACCTTCGAGCGCCAGAGCACCGTGCACGAGACGCTCGCGGTGGCGGCGCCGCTGCTGGCGGTGCGCTCTCTCTCCATGGGCCTGGCCGGAACCGATGTCGAACAGCACCGGCACTTCGCAGTGGCCGCCGAGACCTACCGCAGGGACCTGGTGCGGCTGATGAACGGCGACATGGCCGAAAACTCCCGCTCGGGTGACTTCTCGTATGTCGCCGACGCCGATCTCTGGACCGCGGTGCCGCCGCTGCAGTACGCCGCCCCGACGCTCGGATGGGTGCTGGGCAACCGGATACTGTCGCTCCTCGTTCTGGGTGCCTGGCTGACCGGAGCGGTCCTCTTCGCCCGTGCCCGCGTACGTCGCGTGGAGGTCGGTTGACATGACCATCCGAACCGTACTCCGAAACGAATGGCGTCTGCTGATGGCCGACCGGGCGCTCCGGATCGTGCTGGGGCTCTTCGCGGGCCTGCTCGTCTACGCGCTGGCCAACGGCATGGTCTGGATGCGCTTTCAGGCGCGCACCGCCGAGACCGTACATGCCAGCGGCGTCGAACGCGTCCGTGCCCTCGAGGAGGAACTGGTCGAGATCGCAAACGGCGCGGAACCGGCTTCGCGCTTCGCCGATCCGAGGTCACCCTCCGTTCTGGGCGGACCCAGCGGGAGCCGGACCGTGGTGCTGGAGCCGGGCCCCCTGGCGGCCCTCGCCGTCGGGCAGAGCGACATTCTGCCGTACTACTACGACGTGAACATCTACACCAACGAGGCCTCGTTCCAGCAGAACGGCGAGGTCGAGAACCCCCTCAACCTGATGGTCGGGCGCTTCGACCTGGCCTTCGTGGTGATCTACCTGCTGCCGCTCCTCGTCCTGGCGCTGAGCTTCAACGTGCTTTCCGAGGAGCGTGAGCAGGGGACGCTGGGGCTGACGCTCTCGCAGCCCGTGTCGGCGCGCAGTGTGGTCCTTGCGAAGCTCGCGTTCCGGGCGGTGCTGGTGGTGGGAATGGTGCTGGCGGTCTCGCTGGCGGGCGTTCTGGCCACGGGAGGCTTCGGCTCACCCGGCCGGGTGGTCCTCTGGTGCGGGGCGGTAGTCGCCTATGCGCTCTTCTGGTTCGCGCTGGCGGCGTGGGTGAACACCCTGCGGCGATCCTCCGCGTGGAACGCCACTGTCCTCGTGGGCACCTGGCTGGTCCTGGTGGTCGTGCTGCCGGCGGCGGTCAACATCGCGGCGGGCCTGCTGCACCCGCTGCCCTCCCGTGTCGAGATGATCACCGCTCAGCGCGAGGCGTCGAACGACGCCGTGAACCGCCGCAGCGAACTGCTCGCCCGGTACCTGGAGGACCATCCCGAAATGTCCGAGGGCGTGGTCGAGGACGAACCCGGTCTGGGCGCGCTGGCGTGGGCCGCCACGGACGCCGTGAACGGCCGTCTGGAGGAGGTGACGACAGAGCACGATGCCCGCCGCGCCGAGCAGATCGTCCTGGTGAACCGCTACCGCTTCCTGTCACCGGCGCTCCTGGCCCAGGAGGTGCTGATCGACGCTGCCGGAACGGGGGACGCGCGCTTCGCGCTTTTTCAGTCGCAGGTGCGGGCATTCGCCGAGCAATGGCGGCAGTTCTTCGTGCCGGCGATCATGGCCGACGAGCTGATGAGCGCCAGGGTGCTTCCCGACGTGCCGGTGTTTCGCCTTGAGGACGAGACGGGTGGTGATGCCGCAGGTCGTGCCGTGCTGCCGCTGGTGGTCCTTGGTGGGCTGGTCCTGCTGGTGGGGGT
>VXOC01000344.1 GCA_009840215.1 Gemmatimonadota bacterium
GGCCCTCGCCACCGCCCTCCTCCTCGCCGCGACGGCCACCCCCGTCCACGCCCAGTGGACCCCCTCCAAGCCCGGCAGCGACAACATCGACATCCTCGGCCACATCCCGCTCGGCCCGCGCCTTTCCGTAGCCGACCTCGACCTGGAACAGGAGATGGACCGCCCCTACGCCTACATCGCGCGGATGGTCTACGGCGACGTCGGACCCAAGGGCCTCGACATCGTCTCCATCGCCGATCCCGAGCACCCCGAACTCCTCTACGAGTGGCGCATCGAGAACCAGGACCTGCACATGCGCACCGGCGGCATGGACGTGAAGCACTTCAAGCTGGGGGACCGCTACTATGTCGTGCAGTCGCTGCAGTTCGGGCAGGGCGGCCCCAACACCGACCTGGGCGCGGTGGTCCTCGACGTGACCGGGCTCCCCGACGCGTCCACCGTGCGCGAAGTGGCCCGCATCCGCGAGCCGGAGCTGCCGGGCGGCTTCCACAACATCTTCATCTACAAGCACTCCGACGGCCGCGTCCTGCTCTTCACGACCGTCCGCGGCCCCTTCGCCCACGTCTACGACATGGCCCGGGTGGTGGGCGGCGACCTGGAGAACGCGCTCGTCGGCCGCGTCCCCGTCCCCGAGACCGAGTTCAGCCGGGGCGGGCGCGGCTACCACGACTTCTACGTCGGCTATCACCCCGACACCGGCGAGGACCGCTTCTACGGCGGCGGCACCGGCGGCTACTACATCTACGACGTCACCAACCTCGACGACCCCCAGCTGCGGATCACGCTCGCGGGTGTCAGCGGCGTGCGCGGCGGGCACACCTTCACCCCCAGCCCCGACGGCCGCTACGCCGTGGCCGAGACCGAGTACCAGTACGCTCCCATCCGCATCTTCGACCTCCAGCCCGCCCTTGAGAGCGAAGAGGTCACCAACATCCGCCGCCCCATCTCGGCGTGGACCGCCGACTGGCAGAACCTGGTCCACAACCACGAGGTCCGCTGGCCCTACGTCTTCGCGTCGGGCTACCTCGACGGCCTCCAGATCTTCTCGCTCATGGACCCCGAGAACCCGGTGACGGTCGGCTTCTACGACACTTACGTCGGGCCGCCCAACAGGGACCGCACGGCGGTGTTCAACGGCGCGTTCGGGGTAGACATCCGCAACGCCGACGGCCTGATCGTGGTGAGCGACATGACCACGGGCTTCTGGACCTTCCGCATGGACGGGTTCAGCGGCTGGAACGGAGAGCAGTGGGGCATGCCGAACATCTCGTCGGCGCAGGACTGGGACAACGGGCCGGTCAAGCGGCCGATCAGCTGAGCGTGCGAAGGAGGAGAGGAGAATGAGGGGGACCGGATTGTTGCGACCGGGGGGCTGGGTGGTGATGGCGGTGGTGTTGCTGGGTGCGGTGCCGGCCCGGAACGCCGCGGACGGCGGGCGGCTGGCCGGCTTGCCCTCCGAGGTGGCCGGGTCTGTCGGCGGATGCGAAACTGGCCCACGGATGGTTGGTGGCCCTCGCGGGCCGGCTCCGGGTCCGCATCGCCTCGCTTTCGGCTCGATGGGCGCCGTTTCCAGCCCGAGCGACCTCGTGACGGATGGTGGCGGTCCCGAGTACTACCGGTTCCCGATGGTGTCGACCCGGCGGGTCCCGGGAACCGGCAACGCGACCGGTGTCGGCGAGGTCGCCTTCGCGCAGTCGCCCTTCGGTGTCGCGCTGGCCGACGACGGCAGCTACGACTACGACTTCACCGTCCGTTTCGAGCGGCTGAGACCCCCGCGCACCGGCACCTTCGTGGTTTGGGCCACGACCCCGGAGCTTGACCAGATCACGCTCGCCGGCGAACTGACCGACCCGGTTTCGTTCTCCGGCAAGGTGGCGTGGAACAAGTTCCTCGTCGTGGTCACGCTGGAGCCGGCCTTCGACCCCGACGCGACGATGTGGACCGGTCCCATCGTGATCCGCGGCATGTCGCGCAGCGGGATGATGCACACCATGGCCGGCCACGGGCCCTTCGAAGAGGAGAACTGCGCGGCCTACGGATATGAGTAGGTGAGTATATGAGTAGGTTGGGATGGAGCAGGATGGGTGCTGAGGACCTTGACGGCCTTGTTAGGATCACTGCCCCTTCGCCACGCTGACCAGGGAGAAAGAGGAATGAGCAAGACCTTGGCCGCTGAGAGGGCTTACCTGAAGAAGAACCAGGAACGGCTCCGGCGTCGCTATCCCGGGAAGTATCTTCTGATCAAGGGTGCGAAGGTGCACGGCGCCTATGACACCAGAGAGGCTGGAGTCCTCGCAGGCGTAGAGCGTTTCCCCGATGCCCGGGCGTTCCTGGTCCGATCCGTGGACCAGCCGGAAGACCTGGTGGTGAGCAATCCCGCCCTTTCTCTCGGGGTACCCCTGAGTTGCTCGTCCTGACCGGACGGGCCGCGACCCAGGACGGCGGACCGGACAGGGCGGGACTTCAGGCGAGGGGTCCGCTTCTTCAGGTCGCGCTGTCCGTGCTGGATCAACAGGCTGACATTCTGAGCAGTCGCGGGGAGGCACTTGGAGTCAACATCAGGGAGCAGGGGATCATCGCCCTCATCGGGAGGGATATCCTGAGCTCCTGCATCTTGATCTACAACGGCGTGGAAGCGCAGTACACCCTGGCATTCTAGGAACTGGGATTGTCTTTTGCTCTTTCCAGGCCGGCCCGGCCCAACTCGGCTTGCCCAGCCCTCTTGCTGACCCCCGCTCGCACCGAGAGGATGTCCCCAATGTGTCGAGTCACATCGCTGCTTCTCGCGTCAACCGTGGGTTTCGCCGCCGCCTGCGCCCCGGATGACGAGCCCCGACCCGGTGATCTGGCCACCGCCTTCGATACCATCGCCGGCATCGTCCACGTCACCAACACCGGCTCCCCGCCACCGGCGCGCCTCGTGCCCGTGGTATCGATCGGGCCGAAGACACTGACCGACACCGGCTCGCCGGACGAGTTCGGTGGCGTGACCAGCGTGGCGCTGGGGCCGGACGGCGAAGTCTACGTGGCCGATGGCCGCAACTATGAGGTGAGGGTTTTCGGGGTGGATGGTGTGCACCGCCGCACCTTCGGCCGCGAGGGCGAGGGGCCGGGCGAGTTCGAGGCGCTATCCTCGCTGGCGTGGGCGGGAGACCTGCTCCTGACGCTGGATCCCATGCTGGGCCGCATCGGCGAGTGGTCGGGAGAAGGCGAGTGGCTCGGACAGCGGCGGACGCGGGGGCGCATCACTGGCTGGCCGGGCCCCAGCTTTTATCCGGTCGGCCCGGACGAGCTGTACCGCCTTGCGTTGGGTGCCGCGTACGAAACGAGTTTCGGCTCCGCGCTCCGGACGCTGTACGTGGGCCTGAACAGCCGGGGCGCAACGGGCGACACGCTGCCGGAGCTTCCGGACGAGTCCACGTCGGCGATCTTCTGCCAGACTGCCGGGGGTGGTCTCAGGGCCTTCACGATTCCCTTCGCTCCGAGTCTCCGGGAGCACCCGGGGCCCGGCGGCGTCATGTACTCCGCGTTCACAAGCGACTACCGGATCGCGGTCACCCGTAACCACGGCGCCGACACCGTGCGGTTGATCCAACGTCCGCTGCCCGCCGAACCGGTCACGGACGCCGAGTGGGAGGAGCGCACCCGGGATTTCGAGGAGTGGCGCGCGCAGAACCGAAGCGCGGAGTGCGAACCCTCCGGCCCCACCCGGTACGAATCCAAACCGATTCTGGGCCCCCTCTACATCGCGACCGACGGCAAGCTCTGGGTCCTGGTTCGACGCGAGGCCGGCGACCGCTGGGAGGTCTTCGACGCCGACGGACGGCTCCTGGCCGGCGTGCCGGCGCCTCCGCACAATGCATCCGGCGTCGCCCCGGCCTTCGGCCCTTCCGATCACCTGCTGACGATCCGCCGTGACAGCCTCGACCTGGACCACGTGGACGTCTGGCGCCTCGAACGGGGAAGCTCGTAGCGCGCGACCGCCGACCGCATCGATGTGTGGCGCGTCCTGCACGAACGACGCGATATTCCGGCATGGTTGCGCGCCCCATGACCACGGCGGGCCGGATCCTCCTGCCGGCTGCCGCCGCCCTTTTCGCCATTGCTCCGCCCGCCGCCTCCCAGGAGATGGACCACGCGGCCCACATGATGGGCGACATGGCGGGCGGCTGGCGCATGCCCCCCATGGACCCGAACATGCCGATGATCCCGGGTCTGGAGATGGCGCTGCCCCCGGTCGAGCCGTTCCTCGCCGCGGCGGGAATCGACCTCATGACGCTCCCCGAGGCGCGGCCCAGCGAAGTCGTCCACCTGGAGCCCGGCGACACCTTCGACGTGGACGTCACGATCGTGCGGCGCACCCTGAACGGCCACATGTCGGCGATGTACGGCTACAACGGGCAGTACCCGGGCCCCCTCATCCGGGCAGCGCAGGGGTCGACCGTGGTGGTGCGCGTCACCAACCGGATCGAATTTCCGACGACCGTGCACTGGCACGGGCTCCGGCTGGAGAACCGTTTCGACGGCGTGCCCGGCGTCACCCAGGACCCGATCGAGATTGGCGAGTCGTTCGTCTACGAGCTGCGCGTCCCCGACGCGGGCATGTTCTGGTATCACCCGCACGTGCGCGAGGACGTCCAGATGGACCTGGGCCTCTACGGCAACCTCCTCGTGTCGTCCCCCGACCCGGACTACCATGGCCCCGCCCACCGCGAGGAGATGCTCGTGCTGGACGACATCCTCATGGACGACCAGGGCTTCATCCCGTGGGGGAAGGAGGCGCCCACGCACGCGCTCATGGGGCGTTTCGGCAACGTGATGCTTGTCAATGGCGTGACGGGACACGTGCTGGAGGTCCGCGCGGGCGAGGTCGTGCGCTTCTTCATGACCAACGTCGCCAACACCCGCACCTTCAACGTCACCTTCGGAAATGCGCGGGTGAAGCTGGTCGCGTCCGACGTGGGGCGATTCGAGCGCGAGATGTGGGTGCCGAGCGTGGTGATCGCGCCCGCCGAGCGGTACGTGGTCGACGTGGTCTTCCCCGAGGCCGGCGAGGTGGCGATCGCAAACACGATCCAGGCCATCAACCACTTCCGCGGCGAGTTCTACCCGCAGGTGGACACCCTGGTGCGCGTGACCGTCGCGGGTCCCCCCGTCGCGGACGAAGTCACCCGCGCCCACGCCACCCTGCGCGCCCACGACGCCGAGGCCGCCGAGGCTTCAGCCCTGCGCGCCCACCTCGCCCGCCCCCCCGACCACACCCTCGAGGCTACCGTGCGCGTTCACGGACTGCCGCTGCCGATCGTGCGCTCGATGGAGATGGACACGCTCTACATCCCCCCCATCGAGTGGAACGACGCCATGCCGATGATGAACTGGCTCTCGGCGGGGAACCAGGTCACCTGGATCCTGCGGGATGTCGAAACGGGGCGCGAGAACGACGAAATCGAGTGGACCTTCCAGGTGGGCGACCTGGTGAAGATCCGCGTCTTCAACTCACCCGATTCGTTCCACCCCATGAACCACCCCATTCACGTCCACGGCCAGCGGTTCCTGGTGCTGGCCCGTGACGAGGTCCCGAGCGATAACATGGCGTGGAAGGACACCGCGATCGTGCCGGTCGGGTCGACGATGGACATCCTCGTGGAGATGTCGAACCCGGGGGAGTGGATGGTTCACTGTCACATCGCCGAGCATCTGCACGCGGGGATGATGTTCGGGTTTCGGGTGGAGGGGTGAGGGACGGAACCGAATGGAGGGTTGATGCAGTGATGCGGGTGCGTTATTCTCTTCATCATGCGCACGACGATCTCCCTCAGCGACCGACTTGACAGACAGGTCCGCCGCGAAGCGGCCACCCGGGGGATGAGTGTGAGCGCCTTCATCGCCAAGACGTTGGACGATGCGCTGAAACGGCGCGAACGCACAACGGTGCCGCCGTTCCGACTCGTAACCGTCCGTTCCCGCCCGCGTCCCGGCGTGGATCTCGACCGACCCCGGGTGCTGGAGGCCGAAGGGGATGCCGCCCGCTTCGGACGCGGCTGATTCTCCGTGCTCCTGCCCGACGTCAACGTACTGATCTACGCACACATCGACGGCTCGACCCCGGAGCACGACGCGTACGCGCGGTGGGTCACACGCATGGCCACCGGACCGGAGCCCTTCGCGCTCTCGGTGCTCGTCCTCTCCGGTTTCGTTCGCATCGTGACCAACGCGCGGGTGTTTGATCCTCCATCCACGCTTGACGAGGCATTCGCCTTCGTGTCCTCGCTCACGGAGCGCCCGAATGCTCGAATCGTCGGTCCCGGTCCCGATCACATGGCGATCTTCGAGCACCTGTGCCGTGCGGCGGGAGCCACAGGAAAGCTGGTCGCGGACGCCCAGCACGCCGCGGTCGCGATGGAGCACGGATGCACCATGGTTTCGACCGATTCCGATTTTGCGCGTTTCCCGGCACTCCGGTGGCAACACCCGCTTGGGCGACGGGGGGCGGGGTTAGCAGCCAAGGCCGGTGAGCCGCGTAGCTTCATCGCAACCGCTCAGACCCCTCCCGTGGCGCCCTGAGAGTCCCGAGCACCAGCTCGATCCCATCCTCATCCGTCGAAAACCGCACCTCCCGCCCATCCTCGACATCAAAGTACGTCGAGTCGTTCAGCGCCCACAGCACCGCCATGTCGCCCGGCCACGAGAGAGTCAGCCCTCGTTCCTCGAGCGCCACCTCGAACTCCATTTCCCGCTCGGCGACCACATAGGTCCCCACGTATCGTCCCCGCAAGTCGGCGTCCAGATCCACCGGCACCAATTCCCGAGGCCGGGGCCCGGACCATCCGTACGTGTCCGCCACGGTGATCGCGATTTCCTGTGCGAGATCGGACCCGGAATCGGAGTTCGTCATTACGAAAACTCCGTCGTCGCCGTCGATGTATGCCATGAACGTGGAACGGAACCCCTGGTTCGAACCCCCGTGGCGAAAGCGGTCTCCGTCCTCGGAAATGCCGGGACCCAGACCCCAGCTGTCCTCGTCCGGCGTCAGCATCTCGCGCGCCAACGTCTCGGTGAGCACGCGCGCCGACTCTCCCCTCCATGCCAGTTGCACCTCCCTGGCGTACAGGGCCAACTCGCTGGGTGTCGTCCACAGCCCGGCCGCAGCCTGCTCGGGGTAGGTGTGCCATCCGCCGATGACCGGTGCGCCATCGGGCCGGTAGCCCTTCGCAATGTCGTCCTGTCGGCCATGCGGGATAGGCTGCTCGTACGTCGAGCGGACCATGCCGATCGGGTCCAGCACATGTTTGCGCATGACAACGGCGAACGGCTCGCCGCGCACGTCGGTGACCAGCTGCTGCATGACGGTGTACCCGCCGCCCGAGTATCGCCAGCGCTCACCGGGCGTCATGACGACGCGCACGGGATCGGTGTTGCCTCGGCCATCCAGGACGCCCGCCGCGTCGGGGACGGCCTCGTCCGGCCCGTAGCCGGGAAACCCCCAAACGCCGAGCCCGGCCCGGTGCGTGAGGATGCCGCGCAACGTGACGGGCACCTCGGCCATCAACTCGTTGGCGGGCACGCGCCAACTCTTCAGATAGGTGTTGACATCGGCGTCAAGGTCGACGCGACCTTCTCCCACCAGTTGCAGCGCCGCGAGCGCGGCGACGGGCTTGGAGATCGACGCCGCCTGGAAGAGCGTGTTTGCAGTGACCGGCCGGCGCGATTCGACATCGGCGAAACCATACCCGCGCGCCCATCCGATCTCACCGTCGATCAGCACGGCAACGCTGACCCCCGGCACGCCGAGTTCCGCCATGCGAGCGGCGAGCGAACGCCGGGGATGGGGCTCCCCGCGGATGGTGAAGGTGGGTAGGAGCGCCGCCTCAAAGCTTGCTGGAGAATCGGCGGATGTCGTCGCTTCGGGGGCGGGCTCGGCGCAGGCAACCAGCGCGCCGACGGTGACGAAACCGACGATGGAAAGGGGGCGGCAGGCTCTCATTCGTGGCTCTCCGTTCCGAAGTGACCGAAACTGTGGCTGACTCGGATCAAAACGTGATCGCACGGGAATCCGGACGCCAGAATCACCAACGTTTCCACTTCACGGTGGAAGACTAGTCGACGCTTCAGGTCTCCCCGGACGGTTTCCAGCCGGTACGCTTCTTGACGATGATCACGACCACGATCACCAGGAGCAGGAACGCATACTTGATCCAGATCGGCGCCAGCACCCACCACCAGGACCAGTCGATGTGATCGGTCAGCTTCAGGCCGATCAGCATCAGGCTGAGGAGCGTCCAGAAGCCCGGGTTCCCGCGGTTCCATGCCTTTGCCACGGATTCGAGTGACCGCCAGAAAGGGTCTTTGCCGGTGTCGTCGTCGTCGCAGCTATCGTCGCAGCTATCGTCGCTGTCGTCGCGGCTATCGTCGCAGTCGTCGTAGTCGCTGCGGTCGTCGTCGCTGTCTTTCACTTGTGGTCCTCCGAAGGGCGTGTGCTGGGCGGGGGAGTCGGTGAGGTCGGCCCGCCTGCGTCCAGTTGAATCGAAGTGAACTTCGGAAAATACGGATCGGGGATGGGAGACCTTCAACGCGCGGGTCGCGCCGGAAAGTGCCGGCCCAGGCCGGTGCGGCGCGGGTAGATGATATCGTAATGATATTGATATGATATCGACGCCCAGTGCTGGATGAACCTGCAGGATCGCTACGAACTGGCGCTGGCGCAGCGGCGGGTGGGTGACGCTATCGCAGCCATCCAGCCTCGCGACGCGGCGTAGCTGCCCCACTCACCCCTCCGGCAGCGCCCGCAGCGTCTCCACCAGCTCCCCCGCCGGCAGCGCCCGCACACCAGGGGCCAGCCGGTATCGCCCCGTCCCCGCATGCACCACATCCAGCCGGTCGAGCCGGAGCGTCTCCAGCGCCGACCGCATGGACTTCGTCAGCCGCGGGGCCTCGGAGCGCTTCACCTCGAAGCCGTAGCGCCGCGAACCGGCCATGACCAGTAGATCGAGTTCCGCGCCGGCGTGCGTCGACCAGTGGAAACACTGCTGTGCCGGTGCCCGAAGCAGTCGCACGATCTGCTGGATCACGAAACCCTCCCAGGACGCCCCGACCTTGGGGTGCGACACGACGTCCGTCCGGTTGGCGAGGCCGAGCAGGGCGTGAAGGAGACCCGAGTCGGCGATGTACACCTTCGGGGAGCGCACCTGCCGCTTCCGGATGTTCTCGAACCACGGCTGGAGCTGCCGGACCACGAACACGGATGTCAGCAGATCCAGGTACCGGCGCACGGTGGTGTGGGAGACACCGAAGGCCCGTCCGAACTCGGCGCCGTTCCACAGCTGACCATGCCAGTGTGCGAGCATCGTCCAGAAGCGGCGCAACGTCTCGCGGGGGATGGTGCTGCCCAGGTCGGGAAGGTCCCGGGCGAGGAGCGTCTGGACGAATCCGTCGCGCCAGCGGCGGCTCGCGGCGTCCGACCGTGCGAGGTAGGATCGCGGAAAGCCGCCGCGCAGCCAGAGGCGCTCCGTGTCGTCCACCTCCGTCAGGTCGAAGCCGTCGAGGTGGTGAAAGGCGACGCGACCGGCCAGCGACTCGGAGGTCTGCTTGAGCAGGTCGGTCGAGGCGCTGCCGAGGACGAGGAAGCGGGCCGGGAGGCCGGGACGATCGGCGAGGACGCGCAGCAGCTGGAAGATGCCGGGCAATCTGTGGATCTCGTCCAGGATCACGAGGCCACGGAGCGGCCGGAGTTCGAGGCCCGGATCCTGCAGGCGGGCAAGGTCCGCCGGGTCCTCGAGGTCGAACCAGGCGACGGGGTCGCGATGGGCGGTTGCGAGCTCGCGGGCAAGAGTGGTCTTGCCGACCTGGCGCGCGCCCAGCAGCGCGACGACGGGGAATTCGTCCAGCAGGAGACGGACTCGGGCCAGGTGGTGCTTTCGGGGAATTGACATTATTGAAATATGAATGGCCATCGTTCATATTTCAAGTTTGCTGATCGGGATTCCCCCCTGCGCGATCCAGCAACTGACCCTGACTGTGAACACGTCGCCGGGCTGCCGGAAGAGCGTGCCAAATTCTCCGCTACCCCAGCCAGTAACTCAGCTTGACCATGAACACGTCGTCGCCGGGCTGCCGGAAGAGGGTGCCGAGGTCGTCTCCCAGGGAAAAGCTGCCTGTCGACCCGAAGTGATTTCTCCCTTGGGACCACACCACGAACAGCTCGGAGCCGGGGCGGTACTCCCAGCGCACCACCGCGTTCGAGCGGAACTGCTTGAAGTTGAAGTCGCGGTTCCACACTTCCTCTTTGGTGCCGTCCCCGTCGAGGTCGGCCCGGCTCCTGCCGTCGGCGCCGACCACGACCTCTACTTGCTCGAAGCGGTTCTGGTAGGCTTCCGCGCGCGCGTCCGCGAGGAGCCTCAGGTCCCCGTAGTCGCCCGCCGACACGAAGGGTTCGGCGTAGAGCTGGAGCGACAGGGTGGGCGAGAAGGTCCAGTCGATGCGCGTCGTGGCGCCGACTGTCGTCTGGTCCAGTTCGGCGAAGATGTAGGGGGTGGGCGCGTCATTCCAGCCGTGGCCTCCAGCCCACTGCAGGTCTTCCCGCCGCCAGCTGACGAACGGACCGGCCGAGAGCGTGGCGCGCGATGACGGGCGCCAGCGCAGACTGGTCCTGGAGCCATAGGTCCACGAGTCGGTTGACGGGCTGAGCCGCCAGTTGTTCTCGACCTCGACCTGAAGCTGCTTGCGCGAGTCCGTCCAGAAGCCGAACCAGCCGCCCCAGGAGGGGTCCTGACGCAGCATGGGGCCGCCCCATAGCGCCGTGTTGGAAAGTCCCGGGGACTGCCGCATCACACCGGCGAAGCCACCCCAGAAGTTGTTGAGCGTGAGGGCGCCGTTGAGATTGACGCCCTTCTGGTAGCCCTCGCCGCCGAAGCTGTACGGTGCCCAGGCGTCGATGCCCAGTCTCCAGTTCTGCAGGTGATCGGTTGGCCGGAAGCGCTCGTAGCCGACCCACGCGAAGGGCAGTACGAAGTCGGCCTCGCGCATGTAGCCGAGGTCGTTCGAGTCGAAGCCGGGGGAGCGCGCCATCGCGCCGGTGGCGAAGCGCCAGTATCCGCCCGAGATCTTGGCCAGGGTGGCCGAACCCGCCCATCCGTTCAGGGAGGTGCGGGTGGGGTCGAACTCGGTGTGATCGGCATCGGGGCGCTGGAAGTACCGGGCGGGGGCCTGCTGCGTGATCGCAATGGCGTTTGCCGAGCCCTGCACGGTGGACCCGATGAGGTAGCCGGAGAAGAAGAAGCGGTCGCCGCCGAAGCGGTGCCGGAGATCGACGCCGCCGGTGTAGGCGCCGTGGTGCAGGCGCAGGTCGGCGGCCGGGCCGGGATCGCGCCGTGTCCAGGTCGAGATGATGCCCACCGCGCTCCTGCCCTCGCGGAAATCCCTGCTGACCCGGGCCAGGCCGTAGTGTGTGGTGGGCTCGACCACGCGTTCGGTCTCGCGTCCGGCAGCGAAGGAGGGCGTCGTCTCCCGTCCGGTCAGCGCATGAAGGAACCCCAGCGACCATCCGGACGCGGTCTTCCCCGAGACCTTCATGGCGCCGAGAATGCGGACCGGGTCGCGCGCATCGCCGCGGGTCGCGCCGATGCGGCGTGAGTAGAAGAGGCCCTCGCGGCTCATGTCGCCGCCCCCCTCGGCGAAGCGGAAGGAGAAGATGCCCGCGCCCTCGACGAAGAACGGGCGTCGCTCGGGAAAGAAGGTCTCGAAGGCGGTCAGGTTGACCTCGGCGGGGTCCGCGTCGACCTGCCCGAAGTCGGGATTGACGGTGAGATCCAGCGTGAGGTCGGTGGTGAGACCGTACTTCAGGTCGCCGCCCACGGTTGACGAGTACTCGCGCGGGTCCGCCGTGCGGTCGCCGGAGCTGCCGGAAAGCTGCTCCATGCGCACCCGCGAATACGGCATGACCTCGAGCCGCGTGGGGGGCGACAGGTCGCGCAGCCCCTCCAGGTCGCCGAAACGCGAGACCAGCGCTCCGTCCCCCTTCGAGATCGGCGCCCACAGGCTCATCTCGAGGTGGCGGGCGATGAAGCGGGCGAAGTTGATCCCCCAGGTCTGCCGCGCCGCCCCGCCGAAGCGCAGCTGCGAGTACGGGATCCGGAACTCTGCGGTCCAGCCGCGGTCGTCGGTTTGCGTGGCCACGTCCCACACCGCGTCCCAGGAGTCGTCCTCCTCGGTGTCGTCGAACATGTAGGCGTCGACCTTGACGCCGGCGGGATTGACGCCGAAGCGGAAGGCCGTGCGCCGGTCGTGGTAGCTGTCGATGACGACGTCCACCCAGTCCGAGTGCGCCCGCTCGTCCCGCCGCGCGAGCCGCGCCTCGATCGAGTCGGGGGCGGTGTCGAAGGCGCGGATGCCGACGTAGATCGCCTCGGCGCCGAAAAGGACGCGGGCTTCGGTCCGCTGGGAGGGCGCTTCACCCTCGTTGGGCTCGAAGACGGTGAAGTCGGCGGCAACACTGGCGAGATCCCAGTCGGGTTCGGTGAGGAGGCCGTCGAGGATGGGCGGGGTGGTGAGGCGGTGGGCGTGGATGGTGGGGCGGG
>VXOC01000277.1 GCA_009840215.1 Gemmatimonadota bacterium
GAGAGCGACATGCAGACGGTGCATCTTGCGCTGCCGCCGGATCCGAACATCACCGAGGAGCAGCTCGAAGCCATCTCGGCCGGCCTCTGCTGCTGCTGGTAGGCCCGGCAGTCGACGAGTAGTCGACCAACGACACATTCGAAGTCTTTCGCTCCCGTCCGGCGGACACGTTGTCGCCGTGCTGATGGATCGTACAATCAATCGTTCTTCTCACTCCGGACCCTGCAGCGCGGGCGTTAGCGACGCGTGACGGGCCGGTTGTGGCGAATCGGGTGGCGCAACCTCGGCCGTAACCGGAAGCGAACAGTCCTCACGGCGCTCGGCCTGGGGGTCGGCTATTTTTCCGTGGTTTTCATGGTTGGCTGGGCCGAGGGGGTCTCGACGGAACTCGTCGAGAACGCCACGTCGCTGGTCAGTGGGCAGATCGAGATCCACGATGCCGACTACCGGCCTGAGCGCAGCCTTTACGAGACCATCGGCGGACGCGAGGGTGCCGACGTGGCGGAGATGCTGCGCGCCATCGAGGCCGATCCCTCGGTCGTGACCGCCGCCCCGCGCGTGTACGCGAGCGGGCTCGTGAGTTCCGGCGAAGCGACATCGGCCGGCACTCTGCTCGGCGTCGACCCCGAGCGCGAGGTGGCGCTGACACGTTTTCTGGATCCCCTCGTAGCGGGCCGCCTGCCTGCCACCGGCCGAAACGAAGCCGTTGTGGGAGACGAGATGGCGCGGCAGCTCGAGCTGAGCGTCGGGGACGAACTCGTCGTCGTCGCCTCTTCGGCGGACGGCTCGATGGGCAACGACCTGTACACGGTCACCGGCATCTTCCGGACCGGCCTGCTCGAGTTCGATGCCGGCACCATGGTCATGCCGGTCGCAGACCTTCAGACGCTCGTGGTTCTCGATCCGGATCGGGTCCACGAAATCGCAATCAGCACTGAAGATCCGTCGCAAGCCGCCCTGATCGCGACCCGCATCGCAGCCACCCTTGGAGCCCCCGAACGGGCGATGTTGGTCGCGCCATGGACGGAGCTCAATCCGGTGCTTGCCCAGTATGTCGCGCTCGCCGATGCGATGTACTGGATCTTCATCGTCCTCATCTTTTCGGTCGCCAGCTTCGGCATCGCCAACACGACGCTGATGGCCACCTTCGAGCGCCGCCGCGAGTTCGCCGTCATGCTGGCGATGGGTGCATCGCCGCGATCCGTGGTGGGTACGGTGCTGTCCGAGGCGGTCGCGACCGGTTTCATCGGGCTGTGCCTTGGGACCGCCGTCACCGCGCCGCTGTTGGTCTGGTTCTCCACGGCGCCGCCCGACATCGGATGGCTCTTCGGCAACCTCACCGTGGAGGGCGTCCTGCTGACGCCCAGTCTCCGGGTGGGGGCCAACGTGCCGGCATGGACCTGGGCGACAATCGGCCTGATCGTCACGGCACTCGTCTCCGCCCTCTACCCGGCAATCCGTGCGGCGCGGGTCCCGCCTGCCGACACTCTGTCGGGCCTGTAGCAGCCCGTGGACGGAATCCCCCCGGCATTCGAACGGCGATGATCGCGCGCATCCTGATCCGGCTCGCCCTCAGGAACCTGCGCCGTCATCTCCGTCGCACGGTCCTGACTGCCTCGGCGATGATCGTCGGCGGCGCATTCCTGGCCTGGTCGATGACGATCGACGACGGCAGCCACGAACAGTGGGTCGATTCCGGTGTGCGCATGGGGAGCGGACACGTGACCATCGAACGGCCCGAGTACCGGCTGCGCCGTCAGATCGATGACCGGCTGCCGGCGGACGTCAGCCGCGCCGCAACGCAGGCGCTGGCCTCTCCGGAGGTCGCGCCGCACGTCGTGACCATGTCCGCCAGGCTCGGCATCAACGGGCTGGCGAGTTCGGCGGCCGGTGCGCGCCCGGCGCAGATCATCGGGGTCGACCCCGTCGCCGAAGCGGCCTTCGGCACGATCGACGATGGGGTGACCGAAGGGCGCTACCTCGAGCCCGATGATCGGCTGGCGGCCTATGTCGGCGCCGATCTGGCCCGCAGCCTGGGACTCGAGGTCGGATCGCGCTTCGTCGTGCAGGCGCAGGGTGCCGATGGCGAGATTGCGGGGCAGCGGCTCAACGTGGTGGGGATCTTCCGCAGCCGCGTGCCCGCCATCGACCAGACGACGATCCACATCACGCTCGCGACGGCCGGCGAGTGGCTCGGCTCCGGGAGCGACGTGACCAACATCGCGGTCGTGCTGCGAGGCAGTGGCAGGACACGGTGGGTCTCCGACCGCTTGGCGCTGGCGCTGGCGGAGCCGGTGGAACGCGGCGAGGCCCGCATCGTAGAGTGGCGCGACGCCAACCCTGTCCTGGCAGCAGGGGTCGCGATCGACGAATTCGGCAACTACGTGATTCAGGGGTTCCTGTTCGTCATCATCGCGTTCGCGATCGTCAACACGGTGCTGATGTCGGTGATGCATCGCCAGCGCGAGTTCGGCGTGCTTCAGGCGCAGGGGTTGACGCCGGGTCAGACGGGCACGGTCGTCCTCATCGAAGGCCTCACGCTATCCGCGATCAGCGGGCTCGTCGGCGTCGGCCTGGGACTCCTGGGCACCTGGTATTTCTTCGGCGACGGTTTCGACTCGTCGGTCTTCATGCAGGGTATCGACGAGTTGACTTTCTCGGGTACCGCCGTTGACCCGATTATCGTGCCAATCTTCGGGGTGCGACGCCTCGTCCAGATTGTCGCGTTCATTCTCGGCATTGGCATTCTGGCCTCGGTCTACCCGGCGTTGCGCGCCGCCCGGGTCGACGTTACCGAGGCGATGAAATTCGATCGGTAGGAGGTCATGGCAATGAGTGAGACGGCAGCCGCCCGAACCGACGGCGTCTGGAAGGTCTTCCAGCAGGAAGCTGAATCCGTGGAGGCGGTCCGGGGCGTCAGCCTGACCATAGAGCGGGGCGAGTTCACCGCGCTCGCCGGGCCGTCGGGTTCGGGCAAGACGACGCTGCTGAATCTGATCGGTGGCCTTACCCGCCCCACAAAGGGACGGGTCTGGGTCGCCGGGCGCGAGGTGAGCCGCATGTCGACCCGGGATTTGGCGCGGCTACGGCTCAAGGAGGTTGGCTTCGTCTTCCAGGCCTACAACCTGCTTCCCGTGCTCACGGCGTTGGAGAACGCGGAATTCCCGATGCTCCTCCAGGGCGTGCCCGAGGAGGAGCGACACGCGCGGGTCCGCGAACTCTTTGCACGAACAGGAATGGAAGGGCTCGAAGACCGGCGCCCGGGCAAGCTGTCCGGCGGCCAGCAGCAGCGGGTCGCCGTCGTGCGTGCGGTGGCCAGCCGTCCGGCCCTCGTGCTCGCGGACGAGCCGACGGCGAACCTCGACTCGGTCACCAGCGAAGCGCTCCTCGATGTCATGGGCGAGCTGAATCGCGACCTCGGAGTGACCTTCGTCTTCGCCACCCACGACAGCCGCGTCATGGAACGGTCCCGGCGTCTGGTCCGGATGGTCGACGGCGCCGTGCGGGACGACGAGCCCCGGTCGTAGCAGCCAGCCCGGGTAGCTAGCAGCCCAGACCCTGGGACACCTGGGCATAGCTGGTGAGAGGGACCGCGCACATCCGGTGCCAGTCCTGCTGGTCGATGACGGATCGGTTCAACAGTTCGATCATCTCGTCGAAATCATGGAGCGCGGAGCACCCCACCACCTCCGGGTCCACCGCCTTCCGGTGTTTTGGCCAGGCGCGGTCACGAGCATGGCGCCAGAATCCGCTGTCGTACCTGGAGCCGCACGAGTAGTGCCAGCCGACGAACAGGCCGTAGCGGAGCATGTAGTTGATGAGGAACCGGTTGACCACGGGCGCGTCGCGCTCGAGATGCTCCGGCGGACGGTTGAAGCGCGTCCGGAGCACCATCCCGATCTGCAATTGGGCGGATACGATCGCCGTTGCCTCGAGGGGCTCCATGAAGGCCGCTGCGTTGCCGATTCGGGCCACTGCGCCGTCGTAGATCCGACGGTGGACGAAGTTGGGAAACCCGATGACGCCGCGCTGCTCGAACTCCGATACGCCGTCGGCCTCGAGGAGCCTGTCAAAATCGGATTCGACTTCGGCCAGGCTCGATAGATCGCCGTTGAAGATGTACCCGTAGGATGTGTGCGCGGTGAGCGGAATAACGAATACCCAGCCGTGTGGACGCGCGACCGCGCGCGTGTAGGTGTGCTGGAGCACCGGCCCGGCGTCTTCGCTGAAGACCGCCGGACAGCGGCGAATGACGGCCGTGTCGGTGGGGATGAAGGGAAGGCCGATGTGCTGGTCGGGATGGAGTTCCCTGGGAAACCCGCGTGCGTCGAACACCAGGTCGTAGCGTTCCGGTGCCCGGCCCTCGAATTCCACTCGCGCGCCGCCATTCACCCTGGTGATATCGAGCACCTTCGCGTCGATGTGCCGCGCGCGCGTGCCCTCGTGGAGCAGGTCCGCCATCAGGTCGGCGGACAGGTGGTAGGCGTAGGACACCTGCTGCGGCGTGAAGTAGTGGGTGAAGTCCCGGCCGCGCCGGCCCCATCCCTCGAACGCGACGCCGTACTTGCGAGTCCCGCTCAGGCGCCGCTGGACGGTGTCGTGCGGCAGGTTCGTCAGCTGTTGGAGCTCCCGAACGAGGCTCGGCCAACTGCCTTCACCGACTCCGATGACCGGAATCCGCGAGTCGTATATGTGGTGCAGCTCGTGGTCGCCGTCGGGGTGCTGATGCGTTACGCTGGCGGCCGCCAGGGACCCTGCCGTCCCTCGCCCCACAACCGCGATCTTCCGTAGGGACTCGCTGCCCGGGTGTATCACCCCAAATGACCTCCAAGCTGGTCGACTGCGGGATTCTCGATGTGCTGCGGGACAGCAAGCTAACACGATCTTCGCATCAGCGGCATTGGCCAGGTCTGCACAGTGCACCTGACGGTGTTATACTACCGCCGACCTGCCCTCTCTGCCAACGCCGAGCCAAGAAACGAGAGGGGGAAGAGATTGGAGTAGGGCGACGCAGAAAGCCGAGCGATGGGAACAGGAAACAGAATGAATACGTACCGAGTCCTCGAACGGTGCGAGGCACCGGGCGAGATCGTTCCGTCCTTGCTTGAACGTGATGAGGAGGCCATCCGGAGTCGTGTTCAATAGTCCGTTTGATTCGTTTCACAATACCGTTGCCGAAGCCAAGGAAGAACGGGAACAACTCGACCGCCTGCTGACCGTATCCACACCGCGGGAGCGCCTGCTTGTCACGGTCATCGCTCTAGTGCTGGTCATCTTTGTCACCTGGCTCCTGTTCGGCAGCGTAGCCCGCAGCCTTGCGATCGACGGCGTACTCGACGAGCCCGGCGAAGGCCTGTCCGAAGCCGCCAGGTCGGTGCAGGCGGTGGTCTGGATCGAGAACGACGTTCTGTCCGAGATCAGAGCCGGGATGCCGGCGGTGATCGAGTTGGGTATGGCGGATGGAGAAGCAGACACGATTCGCGGAGAGATTGCGACGATTTCCGCTGTTCGCCTGCCCGAGGTGCCAGCGGCTTTCGAGTCCGCAGTGCCGGTTTCCGTCCATCGCGTCCAGATCGCGCTCGATGAAAGCCCGGACTCTTCTTTCATCGCGGGTCGGAAATGCCGGATCGTCATCGAAATCGGCACCCAGTCTCCAATCGCCCTCCTGCGACTGAGGCGACCCTAGCATGCCGTTGATCGCCTTCAGGGGAGTTGGCGACAGGAACGCTGCCGGGTTCAAGAAAAAGCATAGGATAACCACGCCAATCGTGCTGCAGGTGCATGCGTCAGAATGTGGTGCCGCCTGCCTCGGAAGCATCCTTGGCTACTTCGGACGCTGGGTTCCACTGACCGAACTGCGGGAAAGATGCGAAGTGAGTCGAGACGGGAGCAGTGCGGCAAGCATCGTCCGCGCCGCCAGGCACTATGGTCTCGAGTGCAGCGGACTCAGCCTGCGCGCCGATCAGCTGGAAAGACTGCCGTTGCCGCTGATCGTGTTCTGGCAATTCAGCCATTTCCTCGTCGTCGAGGGGTTCGACGGTCGCAACGTCTATCTCAATGATCCGTCCACCGGGCGGCGCAAGCTTTCCGCCGACGAGTTCGCCAGGGGCTACAGTGGAATCGCGCTCCGATTCAAGCCGGGACCCGACTTCAAGCCCGGCGGCGAACGCCCCGGACTGTTCAGACAACTGCACACCTTGCTCGCCGGATCGTGGGGCGTGCTCGCCTGGGTGATCGCCTGCGGACTCATGTTGACGTTGCTGGCCCTCATTGTTCCCGCATCTCTGGGCGTATTCGTGGACGATGTGCTGGAAGACCGGGGGCCGTGGGGCGGCATCGTGACGGCCCTGCTCGGCGGCGGCGTTCTCGTCTACATCCTGTCCCTGCTCAAGCACCGGTTCCTGAAGCGGCTCGCAGTCCGGATTTCGGTGACCGGCTACAGTCGAGGCCTGTCGCGGCTGCTGCGGTTGCCGGTGGAGTTCTTTGAACACCGGCTCGTGGGCGATCTAACGGATCGAGTCTCGTCCATCGACAGAATCGCGAGAAATCTGACGGAGCAGTTTCTTGTGCTCATTGTCGACATGGGAATGAGCGCCGTTCTGCTTGTCGCCATGGCGTTCCACGATGTCCGGCTCACACTGGTCGTGCTCGCTCTGGCCGTCATGCATGGCGTGCTGGCGCACTTTCTGAACGGCGTCAGAGCCGTTCGAAGCCAGGCGATGAGGCGCGAACAGGGACTGCTGATCGGCATCGGCATGCAGATGCTGAACCATGCCGACAACCTGCGCATGACGGGATCGGACGACCATTTCTTTTCGCGCTGGAGCGGTCATCAGGCGCGCGAACTGCACGCGCGCCAGCGCTACTCGGAGCTGGGCTCCGTAAATGCCGCGCTTCCGGGTCTGATCGCCGCCCTTCGCAGCGCGGCGATCCTGGGCGTCGGCGGAAGTCTGGTCCTGGCCGGGCAAATGACCCTGGGGGCGCTGGTCGCGTTCTACATCCTGGCCGAGATGTTCCTGGCGCCGATCGGGCGATTCCTGGAGTTCGCCGAGAAGCGCCAGGCACTCGAAACCGATCTGCAGCGACTCGAAGACATCTCCAGGACCCCCGAGGACCCTGCCCTCATCCGCCGAAGTCCGCAGTCGGAGTCGATTCCCACCTTCAAGGGCCGGCTTCAGCTCGCCGGCCGGCTTGAGCTGCGAGACGTCACCTTCGGGTTCAACAGGAGCCGGCCGCCTCTGATCAAGGACTTCAACCTCCTGATCAGGCCGGGGCAGCGGGTTGCCGTGGTCGGTCCCAGCGGTTCCGGCAAGTCGACCCTCGCGCGTGTAATTGCCGGTATCTACCAGCCCTGGTCGGGCGACATCTTCTTCGATGGCCATCCGCGGGATGAGATTCCCGATGGGGTGCTGCGGCAGTCCATCTCCATGGTGGATCAGGAGGTGGTGCTCTTTTCCGCGTCCGTGCGCGACAACATCACCCTGTGGAACCCCGCCGTTCCGGACGAGGCCATCTTCGCGGCGGCGCGCGATGCCCGGATCCATGACGAAATCCTGCTTCGGCCGGATGGGTACTCCACCCGGGTCGAGGAGGGCGGCGTGAATTTCAGCGGCGGCCAGCGGCAGCGGCTGGAGATCGCCCGCGGGCTGGTGGGTGATCCCACGCTGCTCATTCTGGATGAGGCGACCAGCGCCCTCGATGCCGCGACGGAGGAATACGTCGACGATGCCCTGCGGCGCCGCGGTGTCACCTGCCTGATCGTGGCGCACCGGCTGAGCACCGTGCGGGACAGCGACGAGATCATCGTACTCGACAAGGGCGTCGAAGTGCAGCGCGGGACGCACGACGAGCTGATGGGGGACCGGGACGGCACCTACTACAAGCTGGTCAGGTTCGGATGATGCGGGACACGAGCCCGGAACACGCGTCCATTGCGGAACTCGCCGCCAGCGCCGGCGAGTCCGTGCCCTGCGCCGGCAACCTGCCCGTGAAGCTCGACGACCCGGACACCGTCTGGTTCATCGACCAAGGCGCCGTCAATCTGTTCCTGGTCGAATTCAGGGACGGGGTGGATCATGCGGCGCCGCAGCACCTGCTCCGCCGCGAAGCGGGCTGGCTGCTGCCGGGCGTCGCACCGAACGAACCACGCGAGGGGGAAGACACCACGCTCAGCCTGGTCGCCAAGGGATCACCGGGCACCGTTCTGAAGCGCCTGCCGGCATCCCTGCTGTCCGAAGTCGATCCGGCGGAGCTGGCGGAACAGACCGATACCTGGGTGGCCGCGGTTACGGACACGCTCTCGCGCTTTGCGAGTCACCGTCCGCGTCCGACTGCGCTGGCCGAGCCCGGTCTGACACGGAGCCTCGCCCCCTGTACGCTCTCCGTACGACGAGGCGTCGTATGGGTATCCGGACCGCCACGCGGCGCCAGCCTCTTCATGGACCTGGTCGACCAGGCGGCACTTGCCGAAGAGAGCGGCGGGCACGAAGCGGTGATCCCGCTGACGCGGGCAAGCTGGCTCACGCTCTCGGACGAGGTGACGCTCTCGGGCAGTTCGACCGAGAACCTGGCACGGCAGGGCACCCTGCTCCCGGCGCTCGAATCCTTTCACGCGGTTGCCTTCGCCGTGGAGCGCCTGAACCGGGTACTGTCCGTGGTCGACCATGCGAATCTCGAACGCGCGCGGACCACGAGCCGCTACACGGCCGAGAGAACTGCGCGGCAGCGGCTCTTCAACATCTATGATCTGCCGATCGGCCGGGACGTGAGTGTCGAGGACACGTCGCTGGCGGATGCGCTGCAGGTGATCGGACGCCGCGAAGGGATCGGTTTCAAGATCCCCGTGCGACCGGGATCCTCCGGTGCCCCGGTCAGTCTCGTTGACGTTCTCGACGCGTCAGGCGTGCGCGCCCGGCGCGTGCGGTTCAAGAACGAGGGCACCTGGTGGCGCGGCGACAGCAACGCGATGCTGGCATTCCGCGCCGAAGACGGCCAGCCCGTGGCGCTCCTGCCGGGGTGGTTCGGGCGCTACCGGGAATTCGACCCGGTCAGCAAGCGCAGTGCCAGGATGACGGCGGACCGTGCCGCTGCGCTGGCCGACGAGGCCTGGGTGTTCTACCGGCCGCTGCCCGTGGGCAACGTGAAGCCGGCGGACCTGCTGAGAATCGCGCTGCACGGATCGGCCGCGGATCTGGCGCGGCTGGTGATGGCCGGGCTTCCGGGCGGCCTGATCAAGCTCGTGCCCGCACTCGCGCTCGGGTTCGTCGCGAACCACACAGCGGGCGGCGGAACTGCCGGAGCGCTCTATACCGCGGCCGTGGCGGTGGCGGGCTTCGGCGTGCTCGGCGCCCTGCTGCACCTGTTTCAGAGCAAGGCGATGACGCGCCTCGAGGGGCGCTCGGCGTCGCGCGTCGAAGCGGCTTTCTGGGACCGCCTCATGCGCCTTCCGCCAAGCATTCTGCACCGCCATCCGTCGGGCGATCTGGCCATGTCGGGGATGACGTTCCAGAATCTGCGCGACGGGTTGCAGGGCATCGTTGCCGACGGCCTGCTATCGATCCTTTTTCTGCTTCCGGTTCTTGGTGTCATATTCCTCTACGATGCCACCCTGGGGACGGTGGCCCTCGCCTTCAGCCTGGCTTCGCTCCTGATCACGGTTGTCTTCGGGCTGCGCCAGATTCCGGCCTGCGGGCGGATGATCCGCGCGGCGCGGCGCGTCTCCGGACGGTTGTTCCAGATCGTGGGGGGCATAGGGAAACTGCGTGTGGAAAACGCGGAAGCGTCGGCTTTCGCCATGTGGGCACGGGACTACCGTGAGCAGAAACGCGCCGAGCTCGAGATGGCCGCGCTCGAGGGGCATGTGCGCGCATTCGGCGCCGCGCTCCCCTTTCTCGCCGCCGGGGTCCTGCTGGCGGTCGTGGCCGTGGGCGACGGGGACCTTCCGGTCGGCGATTTCCTCGTCGTCTACCTCGTCCTCATGGCCTTCCAGTACGCCGTCGCCCGGCTCGGCGAGTCCCTTGGAACGGTCGCCGCCATGCTCCCGGCGTTCGACCAGATGCGCCCGCTCCTCGCCGCGGTTCCCGAGACCGAGGTCGAAGGAGCACCGGTCGAGTATCTGGGCGGCGACATTCTCTTCGACCGCATTTCCTACCGGTACGATCCCGACGGGCCGCTGGTCCTCGACGATGTCACGATCAACGCCCGGCCTGGGGAATTCATCGCGATCGCGGGCGAGTCCGGTGCCGGCAAGAGCACCCTCTTCCGGCTGGCGCTCGGTTTCGACCGGCCCACCGCCGGCGCGGTCTATTACGATGGGCGCGACCTGAGGCACCTGAACCTGAAACAGGTGCGCCGCAGAATCGGCTCGGTGCCGCAATCCGTCGGGCTCCATCCCCTCGATCTCTGGGACAATCTGGTCGGTCACCACGACAAGGTGGCGAGTGACGAGGTATGGGCGGCGGTGCGGGTGGCCGACATCGAAGAAGAGATCAGGGGCATGCCCATGGGCATGATGACCATGGTCGGCGCCAGCGGAAACGTCCTGTCGGGCGGCGAGAGTCAACGTGTCACGATCGCCCGGTCGGTGATCGGCAACCCCCAGATCATGCTCTTCGACGAGGCCACCAACTGGCTGGACAACGAGAGCCAGGCCAGGGTCATGCGGAATCTGACCACCCTGACCTCGACCCGGGTCGTCATCGCGCACCGCCTGTCCACGCTGCAACAGGCCGATCGCATCTACGTGCTGCAGGCCGGAAGGATCGTACAGAGCGGATCTTTCGACGAACTCATGGAGGGCGACGGGGTGTTCAGGGAACTGGTGAGAAGACAGGTCGCCTAGCCTGATCCGAATCCCTCTCCGGAGACATCCGATGAACGGACCCATTGACGCGGACGACATCCTCGTATCCAGAGCCGGTGAAGACGGCGACTTTCGCGACCGTCTTCTCCGGAACCCCAGAGAGGCCGTCGAGAAGGAGTTCGGCGTTACGCTGCCCGAAGACCATGAGATTCACGTGCACGAGGAGACCTATACCGCGACGCACGTGGTGCTTCCGCCGCGTAACAGGTTCAGCGAGGCCGAGCGGAAGGCGGCGAGGACCGGTGGGGCATCGCTCGAGTTTCTTCGAAGTACTCTCCACGACCCCGCGCCGCCCCTTCGTCCTCCAGCGCAGAAACGAGAGGATATCCGAAGCAGTGGAGTCGGCACCGGGGCGCTTGCCGGGGCGGCGAGGGAAGGGATCCGCCGCGGGCTTGCCTTCCTGGAATCCACGATCGACGCGAATGGGGCCTGGTACTGCATCCGGTTCAATGTGGCCGACCCGGATATTCCCAGGCATTTCGAGAGGCCTCCTTTCGTGTCGGCTCTCTGCGCGCTCGCCCTGGAGAGCTCCGATGAGCCGCGGGCCAGGGCGATGTGCACGGCGACGAAGGCGTATCTCATCGACACCATCGAGTATCCCGGACTGTGGCGATACTACCGTCACCTGCCCCCGGATCTCGACAGCACCTCGCTCTGTTCGATGGTCATCGGGGCGCACCCATGGATCTGGCTCGGAAGGAACGTTCCCGGGATACTCGCGAATCGCGACGAGGACGGCCGCTTCATGACCTGGGTGCTGCAGGAAGGCGAACCCGATGTCGTGTCGCCGTTTCGCATCGAGGCCGACCCTGTCGTCAACGCGAACGTCATCGCCTGGCTGGGCGACCGTCCGGAAACCGGGGATGCCCGGCGATGGCTGGAAGCCCTGGTGACCGATGGGAGCCTGGAGGGCTCGTCGAAATGGTATCCCGACACGGCCGCGATCTACTATGCGATCGCCCGCGCCATGGTTCGCGCGAAGCCCGCCCTCGATCCGCTGGGCCCGAAACTCGCGGATCGCATCCTCGGCCTGCGTGACCGGAGGGGAGGATTCGGCAATGTCCTTCAGACAGCTCAGGCGGTGTCGGCGCTCTACGATGTCGGAAGCCTCGGGCGCATCGATGCGATGCGCGAGGTGGAGAGGCTGATGAACTGGCAGCGCGAGGACGGCAGCTGGCCGGAGCTGCTCGCGTTCGGCGACCAAACGTTGAAGTGGGGCGTGGTGGGGCGGATCGGACATGGCTCCGAGGCCGTGACCTCCGCGTTCTGCATCGAGGCCCTGGAGCGCCTCGCCGAAGTCCTGAGGGCCTAGCAAGCCCGTGGACAGAATCCCCCCGGCATTCGAGCGGCGATGCATCCAGGCTGGACGCTTCGCTCCCCCCTTCGAGAACGTAAAGAAAACATTACATTATGTCATGTTCAGTATACATTTGGCACCTCCAAGGCTGCGCTCTGCGTTGCTCCTCAGCCCAATAGCGTTGCTATTGGCCCCTCGTCACGCCTTGCCAGCCCGGCGCCTCGCCGCTCTCGGTGCTCGCGGGGCTTTATCCACGGACAGCTAGCGTGCCCACCCGCCCCCGGCCCGGGATCCTGGCCCGCACGACTCTTGCGGACCGGGGCATCGTCAAGCTTCCCGCGCTCACCCCGCACCTCCGATTCCACGATATCGGCGAGGGGCGGGTG
>VXOC01000317.1 GCA_009840215.1 Gemmatimonadota bacterium
GCCGCTCGACCAGGTCACCGCGGCCCCGGCCATCACCTGTCCGTTCTGGTCCAGCACCTGGGCGTTGAGCTGCACGGTCGCGTCCAGCGCGGTGAGTTCCGCGGTGGCGGGGGTCACCGTAACGGTCGTCGGACGGGGCGGATCGGGGGGCGGTTCGGTGGTTCCGTCGCCGCACGCTGAGGCCCACAGGGCCGACAGGGTGGCCGCCACGAAGACCGAGGTTCGGTGACGGCTCATTCAGATGTCTCCCGAATGTGTATTCGCTGTTTAGCGTGGGCAGACAGAGTACTTCATCCCGCCCAGGCGTGCTACCCCGGTGGTGACCGGGATGTCAGACCGTGGACGCCGGTGCGACTCTCGGCTCTAACCCGCAGTCCGGACGCCAGCGTCGACCATGCAATCAACCTTCACTTTGACCGGAACGGCCGACATCCCCCAAATCGGGGACTCCCTACGACTTCGGAATCTCCTTGTCGGGATCGACGAAGGGCCGCGGCACGACCTTGGCCGCCCGCTCGCCATCCGGCGTTTTCACGCTCAAACGCGTCCCCAGCTCCGCCGACGCGGTCGGCACCATCGCATAGCCGATGTTTCGGTTCAGCCGAGGCGAGTAGACGGCCGACGTCACAACGCCGATCTCCTCTCCGTCCCGGCGCACCGGCCAGCGGGTCATGTTCAAGTCGAGTGGGTCGCCGGTGATTTCGACGCCGGCCAGCTTCCGCTTCGGCCCCTCCGCCGCAATCCGCGCCAGCGCCTCGCGTCCGATGAAGTCCCCCTCCTGGTTGTGGTCCACCTGCCACCCCAGCCCGACCTCATACGGGTTGGTGTCCAGCGTCATGTCGATCCCGTAGTTGAGGATGCCGGCCTCGATGCGGCGGATGTCGGATGGGCCGGTGGGGGAGATCCCCAGGTCGCGCCCCGCCTCCATCACGCGGTCCCAGAGTTCGACTCCCCTGCTGCCGTCGCGCAGGTAGATCTCGTAGCCGACCTCGCCGCTCCACCCCGTGCGCGTCACCACCACGGGGATGCCGTCCAGATCCGTCTCCAGGAACCAGTAGTAGCGCAGCTGCAGGACATCGTCCCCGAAGAGCCGGCGCACGACCTCCTTCGACTTCGGGCCCTGCACCTGCATGGGCGACACGTCGGGTTCGCAGATGTGGACGTCGAGGCCGGAGTTGAGGGCGACGCCCCTCGCGTAGAGCAGCACGTCACTGTCCGCCAGCGCGAGCCAGAAGTGGTTCTCGCCCAGGCGGAGCAGCACCGGGTCGTTCACGATTCCGCCGTCGTCGGCCCCGATGAGGACGTACTTGCCCTGGCCCACCGCGCACTTCGACAGGTCGCGCGGCGTGAGCAGGTTGGTGAACTCGAAGGCGTCGGGGCCGGTGATCTCCACCTGCCGCTCGACGCTCACGTCCCACACCGTGACGCCGGTCAGCAGCTTTTCGTACTCGGCGTGGAGGTCGTCGTAGCGGGTGGGGAGGAACATGTGGTTGTAGACGGTATAGCTCTGGCAGCCGGCGCGGAGGGTGGCCTGGAAGTAGGGGGAGCGGCGGAGGCGGGCGCCACGCTGGATGAGGGACATGTCGAAGGTGGGGGGCATGGAGGGCTCCGGGGGGGAGGTCATGAGGATTGTGGGGGTTCGGATGCAGTGACCCGCACATGATACCGGTTCGGATGTAGGGCCGGCCAGCGGTCAGGGGATGACGCCGCGCGAGTTCACCCTCCCGACCGCTCCAGCGACCACACCTGGATGTACTCCACCCCGAGTTCGTCGGTGGCGAGACCGAGGATGTAGTCCTCGCCGATCTCGTAGATGTCCAGCCCGGCGGGCGTCTCCACGAACCCCAGGACGCGTCCCTCGGGATCGAAGACCGTCCAGACCGGATTGGCGCGCCCTTCTCCGGGGAGTTCGTGTTCCCTGACCCAGAGGTGGCCCACCAGGTCGGCCGTCGCCGCGGCGAAGGCAGGAAAGGTCTCGGGCAGGGGTATATCCTGGAAGTCTTCACGAAGCTCCTGCCGCCGCTCCGCCCGCTCTTCCTCGGGTCTTTGCGCGACCCGGTCCTCGATTTCGGCGTCGATGTGCGCCTCGGTGGAGGCGACCAGGTCGTGGTCGCGGCGGACGATCCGCTTCAGCGTCCCGCCGAGGCCGAAAACCCTGATCTCATAGGTGTCGTTGGGGGCGATGGCCACGAGGTCGCCCCACGCGAAGGTCGAAACGCTGTGCGCATGCGGAATCTCGACGCTCCAGCCGGAGGGCCCGCTCCAGGTACTGAACCACTCCGTCCCGGGAAAGGTCCCCATGAAGGACACCATGTCCCCGTCGGCGTCCCTGACACGGTAGGTTTCTTCGGTACGGCTCAGGCCGTCGGAGAGGCCGCCGCGGGACACCCAGTCGGAGCTGAGGATGGCGCCGCCCGGCAGGACGGCCTCCACCTGAAAGAACGAATCGTCCCGCACCAGCGTGAAGGTACGTGCGAAGCTGCCCTCGGAGTCGAGGACCGCGAGGTGATTGGCGTGCGAATACAGCGCAAGCAGCGAATCCCCGCGCCACCGATGCACCTGGACGAGCGGGAAGAACTCGCCGGGTCCTTCTCCACGGCGTCCCCATGTGGCCACATGGATTCCCGACGCATCGAAGACGCGCAGTTCATACGACCCCGTGTTCGCCACGACGATGCGGCCATCGGAAAGAGTGAGCGCGTCCCGGGCCCTGTGGAGCAGATATGGGCCCTCTCCCTCCCGGGCGCCGATCGAGACTGCCGGTTCGGTGCCGAGTTGCCAATCGAGCCTGGATGCGGATGGCGGGCGGGGATTCTCGACGATTCGCACGTCGGCGCTGTCGCGTATGACGGGTTCCAGCGAGGGGGAGTCGGCGTTGGGGGATGGCGGGTCGGCGCAGGCGTTGGCGGCGGTCGCGAGGAGGACGACGGCCAAGTAGAGCGGAAGCTTCGACCCGACGCCGGGACCCTCACTTTCCGATCCGGTAAAGGTGGACGTATTGCACATCGAGATCGTCACTGGACTGCGCGAGGATGAAGTCGCTCCCGATCTGCAGCTCCGAGAGCTTCGCGGGCACTTCGACGATTACAAGGTACCGGCCGTCCTTCGCGAAGACAAAGAAGTCGGTCATGTCGTCGTCCGGGCCGTAACGCCGCCGGCCCGCCCAGATGTTCCCTTCCACTTCCATGACACCGGGTTCACTCTGCAACGAACGGCATCTCCATCTCGATCCAGATCCCCACGGGTATGCCCTCGTTGGAAGCGGAGAGGAAGCGCGCGGACTTCGCCGCCTGCACGGCCGCCCAGTCAAGCGACGGATGGCCCGAGCTGGTCTTCACGATTGTCTCGGAGACGGTCCCGTCGGTGTTCACGAACAGGTAGAGGACCGTGGTGCCGCCGATTCCGGCGTCTTTCAGGTCCGCCGGATACTCGTCTTCAAGAGTCTTCCTGACTTGCCACCGATTGGCCAACTCGGGCCGGGTGGTGTGGTTGACGTACTGTGGCGTCTCCATGACGCTCGCGTCCGAGGGCACCGGGGGCACTTCATATGCGGCGGTGTACGGCGAGGGTGCGGTGGGCAGCGAAACGACGGGAAGGGGGGTGTCGGGTTCGTTTTCCCAGACCTGGAACGCCAACACTTCGTTCGATTCGACTGCGTCTGCAGGCGTATACATGTACACCGGCCGCGGAGGCTGCATGAATTCGTAGCCGAAACGGAACGCCACCTCCTCTTCGGGACTGATGGAATACCAGATCTTGGACCTCATGTAGGAATTGACGAAGTACGAGAAGTTGGTGAATTCCATCGTCGGGGCGAAAACGACGTCGTCTGCCGGGTGCCAGACTTCGGGAGATGCAAGCTCCTCCGGCTGGGCGGCTTCCTCGCTGAGCCCGGGCGCCCACATCGCCACGCCGGCCACCATGATGGCCGCGAAGGCGAAGAACGCGGCCTGCGCCATCGAGACCTCCGGCCCCTCGGAGAGCAACTTTCCGATCCGTCTCTCCAGGAACGACCGCCGTTCCGCGAACGCCGTCGGCGCGAACCCGGGTCGCAGGCCATCGCGCGCGCCCACCTGAACGAGAAGATCGCCGTACAGCCAGCGGCGGTGCGGGAGTCGCTTGACGACGCGATGATCGCAGTCGAGTTCGATGGCCAGGCAGAGCCGGCGATAGTGGAGCCACAGGACCGGGTTCCAGGGGAAGGCGATGGTCAGGGCGGCCATGGCGAACCGGACAAGGCCGTCGTCGGCCCGCCGATGCTCGTCCTCGTGCGCGAGGATGAGTTTCTGCTGCGATGCTTCGACCTCATCCACCCACGACGGCAGGACCACCCTGGGGCGGCGCAGCCCGACGATCGCGGGTCCGGTCTTCCGTGACCACAGGACCGGCTGGCCCAGCAGGGTTCCCGGCTCCCAGGAGCGACGGCGGCGGTGCAGCCTGAGGGCACCGATCAGAGCCCACGCGGCAAGGCCGGCGGATAGCGTCAGCCAGGCCAGCAGCAGGGCGCCGTCGAGGGAGTGCAGGACTGAATCGTGTGGGATCATGACCCGCGGGAACGCGGTGGATGATGCGTTGGCGAGGGTGCCGGGTGCGGCTTCCATCGCTTCCCATGCACCGGCGCCATTCGTTACGGGTCCGGCAACCTCCGGAATCACCAAACCGCCGGAGGGGTTCTCCACCTTCGTCCCACCGCCCGAAAACAAGCGCACAGCCGTGAGCAGGACCGTTCCCGCGCCGGCCACCACCCACACCCACCTGCGCCTCCCCTCGAACAACCTCTCCGCGGCCAGTCCCGCGACCAGCAGCAACATTCCCGCCCCGATCGACCAGAGCATCCATGCGGCGATCATCGTTCCTCCTCCTTTTTCAGACGTTCGTCCAGCTGTTGGCGCAGCCTCCGGACAGCGCCTGGCGACAACGTTTCTTCCGCGACGAGGTGCGTCATGAGCAACTCGCCCGAACCCTTGAAGATCTTGTCCCTGAGTCGGCCGAGGACCACCCGCCCGGCCTCCTCCCGGTCGACCAGCGGATGGTAGCGGTGGGCGCGGCCCTCCTTGCGATGGCCCACCATCCCCTTCGCCTCCAGGACCCTGAGCATCGAGAGGACCGTGTTGTAGGCCAGGTCGTCCGCAAGGCGCTCCCTGACTTCGGGGACCGTCGCCGCCTCCAGGTCCCACAGGACCGACATGATGTCCATCTCGCGTGCGGTCGGTGTGCGAATCAATGTCGTCTCCCTGCGGGCCGTGCGCCCGCTTTGCAGGTTGTCGGCCGAGTGCCCGCCGCGTGGGGGCGGCGAGCGCGCCGGCCAGGGTGGTCCGTGGTTGCCGCACCTGGTGCGGTGCGGAGTGCCCGTCGGATTCGTACTCCCAAAACTCTAGTTGAAGGTAAGGGGTGATCGGAAGAATGTCAACTAGTTTTTTGAGAGCCAACGGGGGGACCGGCTCTTTCTACCGTCCCTGGTGCGCTGCGGACACCTCATCGAGCGGTAGAATGTCAATCGAAGATTACAAAATGGAAACTGTGATTTACATTTTCGTGAGATATCGATGAACTCCCGATTTCACCGCCCCGATCGCTCCAGCGTCCACATCTGTACGAATTCCACTCCCAGATCGTCTCTGGTGAGGCCCAGGATGTAGTCCTCGCCGACTTCGAAGATGCTCAGCCCGGCGGGCGTTTCCATGAATCCCAGGACCCGCCCGTCGGGGTCGAAGATCGTCCATGCCGGCTCGGCGTCCCCTTCGCCAGGGAGGTTGTATTCCCGAACCCAGAGATGGTCCGCCAGGTCGCTCATTGCCGCCGCGTAGGCGGGATGGGTCTCGGGAACGTACCGGTGCCGAAGGGATTCACGCAGTTCCGCCCGTCGCTGGGTGCGCTCTTCCTCCGGGCTTGCAGCGGCCTGGTCCTCGATGTACGCGTCCAGATGGGCAGGAGTCGGGGCGACCCGTTCGTGATCGCGACGGACGATTTTTCGCAGCGTCCCGTCAAGATCGAAGGCCTTGATTTCATAGCTGTCGTTCTGCGCCACGGCCACGAAGTCGCCCCAGGCGAAAGGCCGACACCCGATGGCGAAATGGAATCCCGCCGCCGCTGACGCCGCGCGCGGTGCGAATGGTGAACATTTCGGGTCCGGGATAGGACCCCAACGAGGATCGCGTCTCCCCTTCCGGACCTCTTACCCGGTAGTGGCTCGGCAGACGGCTGAACCCCGGCGGCCGGTCGCTCGGACGAACGAAATCGGAGGTGAGGATGGCGCCACCCGGCAGGACATCCTCCACCGAAAAGAACTGACGGCCTCTTCGCAGCGCAAAGTCGCGGCCGTAGTGCCCTTCCGGGTCGAGAACGGTAAGTCGGCGCGCTTGCGAATACAGCGCGAGCAACGAATCCCCGGGCCACCGGTGCACCTGCCAGAGATTGTCGAACTCGCCCGGCCCCTCTCCACGGCCACCCCATGTGACCACATGGTTTCCCGACGCGTCGAACACTCGCAGCTCATCCGAGCCGCCGGCCACCACCACAATCCGGCCATCGGGCAGGACGAGCGCGTCCCGGACCCGGTCGAGGAGATAGGGCTCCGACCCTTCCAGTTCGCCGATCGAGACCGTCGGCGCCGTGCCGATGTCCCAGCCAAGTCTGGAACCGATTGGTGGCCGAGGGTTCTCGATGAGTCGCACCTGTCCGCTGTCCCGGACCACGGCTTCCAACGGGGGAGCGTCTTCTCCGGCCGAGCGGTCGCCGCATGCGGCCGTGGCGATGAGCAGCAGGGGCAGGGAGGACGGCAGCTTCATTTGACTCCGGGGGGTGCTCGAGAGTGCGCAGCCTGCTCCAGGATTGGTCTCGTGGTGCTCGTGCACAAGGCCCGACGGCTTCCATGGGCCTCCGCCTTGAGGGATTCCGATGGTTGCACCTTGGCTATCGCCCGCCGTTACCGCGAAGCCTCCCCCCCCTCCAGCGAGACCCGGTAGACAACGACCTCATGGAAGTCCGTCCTTCGCGCGCCCACGACCAGGTCCCCGCGAGCCACCTTGGGCGTGACGGATGCGCCGAGCTCGAGTTCGGCTACCAGTTCACAGCTCTCGGTCACCACGTGCAGCAATGTCCAGTCGTCCCCGGGATCCAGAAACGCGTTGAGGAGGATGCCGTTTCCAAGCGGGAGAATGGACACCGAGTGTCGGTACGCGCCCCACCGAATGCCGACGCCGTCCTCGTATACGTCCACGACCTCCGCCGGATCCGTCGTGAAGTCACGCGGCCCGTGGCAGACGCGAACCGCGTCGAGTTGCTCGTCCAGGAAGCTCAGCATGTACGGGCTCTTCATTGTATGGACCTAACCCGAGCCAGTATGCGTGAGGCGTCCACCGAGCAGCGAAGCCTCGAATCCATACAGGTTCGGTGCATCGATCGAAACGCCCGCTCTCCGCAGGATCGTACCATCGGGACCGAGGACCTTCACCGGGTAGGAGTCTCCCGGGCTGAAGGCCGCCACGACCAGCGTCCCGTCCGGCCGGGGAATCATGGAGTTGACCTGCCACGCCGGAGAAATGCGAACGTCCCGCACCCATTCGTAGTCGGGCGAGAAAACGGAGATCAGTCCCCGCTCGGTGTCGCCGAGGAAGATGGAGTCCCCACGCCCGACGGAAACCACTGATGGGGAGGCGAACTCGCCGGGGCCTTCCCCTCTTCTTCCCACGGTCGCCAGGTACGCGCCGGAAGGGTCGAAGACCTTGAAGTGGGGGCCCAGCCTGTCGGCTACGAGGATGCGGCCCCGGCTGTCGAGGGCAATGTCCGCGACCCGGCCGAAGGCGTCGTATTCCCCGGACAGTGAACCGGTGGACAGGAGTTCTTCGACCTGAAGGTGTGCCTGGGACTCGGCGGGGCGGATGGCCTGGGTCTCTTGGGTGTGGGTGGTGGGCGCCAGCGACAGGGTTGCCACGACGACAATGAGAATAGGCATCTCCAGTGCTACTTCAGTGCGGCATCGTGCCGGGGGCCGTGTCGCCATGTGGTGGGAGGAGGGATCTTTCGATGGTTTCCTAGGTTATTAGTTTCTAACGCAGGTGGAGGGGCCTGTGGATGTCAACTAATTTCTTAGGATTGTTGACGCTACCATCAGTGCCATCCATGGGCCCAGCAGCCGCGCCTCAAGTCGCCACAGAGAGATACCGATGAGATTCCCCGTCGCTTTATCGCTCGTTCCATCCTTCCCGCGGCCCACGGTGGTTCCTCTGTTGCGTGAGACCCTTTGCGCCCGGTGTCCCCGCCTTCAAGGAGCGGTGCCCACGAGCGTCACCTCACCGGTGGCGCTCCTGCTCATGGTGCTTTCCGGAGGCGTCGCGTGCGGCGAGGACCGGAGCACCGAAGCCGAGGAGGCACGAATCGAGCCCCTCCCGGCCTGGGTGACCGAAGCCGAATACCGCTTCGGGGACTCTCCGGAGGAAGAGGTGTTCTTCGCGTCACCCATGGTACGGGCCGATCCCGCGCGGGGCCGGATCTTCGCCGTGGACCCCCGCAACCATCAGGTAAGCGCATGGACACCCGATGGCACGCTCCTCTTTCGCGTGGGGCAGAAGGGGGAGGGGCCCGGGGAGTTCATCGACATGGGTTCCCTGCACATCGAGACGGATGGCGCGTTCAGAGTGCAGGAAGCCCGGCGGGGCCGGTACACACGCTACACGGCACACGGCGAACTGGTGGGGACCACACCGGGACCGCCGGCCACCTTGAGCTACCAGGGCCGGTCTGTCGATCTCCATTGGCCCGACGAGGGCTCCTACCTCGGCGATCTCGCCATAGCCGTCGGTTCGACACCGACCGGCGAGGCGCTCGTTCCCGACCCTCGCACGCCCGTCCTGAGGGTCCGCGACCTGGGCGACGGGCGGTGGAGCGACCCGGAACCTCTCCTGTGGCTGGAAATCGGCAACCTGACGCACGTCATTTCGATTCCGGATGGGATGCCCACCGACCGATTCGTTACTTCCCAGCCCTTTGGAGATCCGGATCATGTGCGGTTCGAACCGGGTGCTGCGGTGGTGATGCGTCCGAAAGGAGATCCCGGGACGGTGGAACTGATCGAAGTGGATGCGACCGGCGACACTGTCTGGCACCGGCGAGTGGAACTGGCCCCCAGACGCCTCACCTCCGATATGGTGGACGGAGTCGCGGAGACGTGGCTGGCTCAGCGCGCGTCACGCGACATGCCGCCGGCACGACTTCGCCAGGCATACTACGACGGACTCTACCAGCCGGAGTACGTGCCTCCCGCCGAGGCACCGCCGGTTCTGACGGCCTCCGGGGAAGTCTGGATCAGGACACCCGAAGTCCTGGATAACCTGCGGGTGTACTACGCGGTGCCGAGAGGTGAGCCGGCCGGGTTGCTTCGGCGTGTTCTCCTACCTGAATCTCTCTGGCTCACCGACGCGACGGAAACTCACATATGGGGTGCCCAGTGGGACTCGATCGGCAGACCGCATGTCATCGGGCGACGGCTGGTGGCACCGGTGGGATAGGGGGATGGGGGGGCACTGCCAGACGGTTGCGAGTGTAAAGTACACATTACCAAATGTAAACTGGCGTTTACTACGGGCCGAATGCGGGATCCATGCCACCGGCCTCGGAAGGCGATACGTTGTTCTTCCCACGAACTTCACGGCTACACGAGAGGAGGGCCGGTGCCGACACAGCGTAAGCCCGTCTCGTTTACAGGGACGCGAGTGAGAACTCATAACCCCGACGTTGCCGGGTCATTCGGCCACTACCTGTGTTCCCGCGGGCAGACCACCGGTCTTGCCTTCGCGGCCGGCTTGGCCATGGCCGCCTGCACGGGAACGCACGTGCCAACGTCCGGCGAGATCGGTTGGGTCAAGCAGGTGATGGTCCATGGCGTGCCGATCTACGCCACGGACACCACCCCCGACGAGAAACTCCTGCACGCCGCCGGCGTCCTGGCCCAGTTCCTCGACAACGACGAGGACGGGGTGCCGGACAACCCCGTGGTCCACCAGGCGATCCTCGACACGAGGGGCGCGATCGTGATGACCGGCACTGAACAGGAAGCCGATGACATGGATTGGCGCGACTCGCCCCGGGGCCAGGGTCTCTATGCCGAGGAAACCCAGCTCAACGCCCGCGAGCGAGGCGTGTTCGATTACGCCCTCGAGGAGATCTGGCACATGGTCACGGACTACGGCTACCGCGTGGCCTACCCGGACGTGTTCGGGACGGAGCCGGGCACCACGCTGACCGATGCGATGGACAAGGCCCGTGGTGGCCGCTTCGACCGGCCGCCGCCGAAGTACCCCGAAGGCGCCTGGTACACCTATGACGACGTGAGTTGCGACTACGGCTGTATGGCGAGCGAATACATCTACTGGGTGTATACGTCCTTCATCGGCGCTCAGGACTTACCGGGCCGGCTCGACCAGATCGGCCATGAGTGGCGGCTCAATACGCCCAAGAAGTTGAAGGAGGGAGAGCCTGTCCTCCATAGGATCCTCAGCGACCCGAAATACAAGATCCCGCTGGCGATCCCGGACGGGACGTACGAGGGGCCAACGCTGGTGGTCGAACCATACGAGCCGGCCGACCCGTAGAGCCGTCTCACCACTGATTCACCCCTGCAGAATCTCGCGAGCGGCGAGTCGTCCCGGACCCCCCGTCACCCCACCACCCGGGTGAGTACCCGACCCGCACAGGAACAGCCCCTCCACCGGTGTCCGATACCTGGCCCAGCCGGGGACCGGCCGCATGAAGAGGAGCTGGTCGAGGCCCATCTGGCCGTGGTATTCGTCGCCGTGGGTGAGACCGAGTTCGGTCTCGAGGTCGAGCGGGGTGAGGATGTGGTGGTCGAGGATGCGGTCGCGCGTGCCGGGGAGGAATTCGTCGAGGATTCGCAGGGCGCCGGAGACGACGGCGTCGCGGGTTGCGGCGTCCCGCCAGCTGTGTGCGCGCAGCTGGTACGGGGCGTAGCGGATCTGGATGGAGGCGACGTCGCGGCCGGCGGGCGCGAGGGTGGGGTTGTGGAGGGTGGGGATGACGATGTCGAGGTGGGGGCGGGCGGAGATGCGGCCGTACTTGGCGTCGTCGCCGGCGCGCTCGAGGTAGTCGAGGGTGGGGGCGATGAGCGTGTGGCCGGCGAGGCGGCTTGCGGCGTCGGGGAGGGGTGGGAGTCCGTCGAGGAGGAGGTGAAGGGTAGCGGTGCTCCCCCGCATCCGGATGTTGGCTACCTTGCGGTTGAATTCGGGACCCAGTTGCGGCGCGCCGACGAGCGTGAAGAAAGTGCGGTGAGGGTCGAGGCCGGAGACGACGAAGCGGGACAGGATCTCCTCGCCGCCCGCCAGCTGCACGCCGCTGGCCGCACCGTCCTCGACCAGAATGCGCTCCACTTCGGCCCCCGTCCGGATCTCGGCGCCGTGGGTGCGCGCCGCCGCTGCCAAAGCCTCGGAAAGCGCGCCGATCCCTCCCTTCAGGAACGCCGAAGAACGGAAGCCGTGGGCCGGACTCCCTGCGGCGTGGTAGAGCATGCGGAAGGCGCCCCCCATGGCGCTCGGGCCCTGGTCGGCGCCGAGCAGGGCGGTGGTGCCGAGCATCCCCTTGAGCGCATCGCCCGCGAACCGGTCGTCGAGGAGGTCGCGGGCGGGGAGGGGGAGGACGCGCAGCAGTTCCACGACGTTGCGTTTTCCGAGACGGGCAGCCTGGACGAGAGGGCGAAGGAGGCGGAGACGCTCCTTCCTGGTCAGGTCGTGGAGGGGTGGGGTGGGGTGGTCCAGGGCGACCCGCAGGACACGTGCCATCGAGTGAAGGTAGTCGACCCACTCGGGGAACCCGGACGCGTCGGCCCGGTTGTGGCGGGCGATCTCGTCTCGGGTGGCGTTGGGGTCTCGCCACAGGGTCATGGCATCGCCGCCGCCCAGCAGCGAAGTCGCGACCGCGGGAGGATGCACCCATTCGAGCGCGCTCGGGGCGACACCCAGGTCCGCGAGGATGTCACGCCGAAAGAGTCCCGCGTCCTGTGCGGCCACGCCCACCCGGCATCCCGGAAAGATCTCTTCGGTCGAGGCCGCGCCCCCGATCACATCGCGGCGCTCCAGCACGAGCACGCTCCACCCCTTTCGCGCAAGCAGGGCGGCCGCGACCAGCCCGTTGTGGCCCGCCCCCACGACGACCGCATCGTATCGCTTCACCCTGTCCGCCCTCCTCTCCGGCGCCCCCGCCCCAGGTCCCCCAGCACCAGTATATTATACACATAACCGAGCCCACGAGACGTATAGGAATGGGGTGTTGGGGGGTTTGGGTTGTAAAAAAAAAAGGTGGGGGGGGGGGGGGGGGGGGGGGGGG
>VXOC01000242.1 GCA_009840215.1 Gemmatimonadota bacterium
CCCCCCATGCCCCCCCGCAAGCGCGTCTACTCCGGCATCCAGCCCACCGCCGTCATGACCATCGGCAACTACTTCGGCGCGGTGCAGAACTGGGTCCGGCTGCAGGACGAGTGCGATTGCATCTACTGCGTCGTGGACCTGCACGCGATGACGGCGCCCTACGATGCGGCCGAACTGCGCGCCGCGTCGACCGGCATGTTCGTCAGCCTGCTGGCGGCCGGCATCGATCCGGACCGCACGATCGTCTACGTCCAGTCGACCGTCCCCGAACAGACCGAACTTTGCTGGATGCTCGCGACGCTCACCTCGCTGGGCGACCTCTCGCGCATGACCCAGTTCAAGGAGAAGTCGGGGCTTCTCAAGACGGGACTCGCCGAGGACGACGGCGACTTCATCTCGGCCGGCCTCCTCTTCTACCCCGTCCTGCAGGCCGCCGACATCCTGGCCTACCGCGCGGACTGCGTCCCCGTCGGCCAGGACCAGTCGCAGCACCTCGAGCTGAGCCGCGGCATCGCGCGGCGCTTCAACTCCCGTTTCGGCCACCTCTTCCCCGAGCCCGAGACCCTGCACACGCCCATCACCAAGGTCCTCTCCACCGCCGACCCGACCCGCAAGATGAGCAAGAGCCTGGGTCCGAAGCACTACATCGGCCTCTTCGAGGAGGAGGATTCGATCCGCCGAAAGATCCGCTCCGCGGTGACCGACTCGGGAGCGGCACCGGCGGCAGGCGCGGCAGATGCGGGAGACCGCAAGGCCAGTCCGGGCATCGATAACCTGCTCACCCTGCTGGGCGCGTGCGGCCACCGGGACGAAGCCGACCAGATGCGGGAGGACTACTTCGCGGGTACTTTGCGCTACGTTGATCTCAAGGGCCTCACCGCGGACGCGCTCGTGGCCCTGACCGGCGGGATGCGGGAGCGCCGCGCCGACATCCTCCATCGCGAGACCGATCTGGAAGGACGGATCATGGCAATGGGTGAAAGGGCCCGCGCGGTAGCGGGTGAAACGCTCGCGCTCGCCCGGGAGAAGATGGGGACGTTCGCTCCCCCGACCTGACCGCCACCCCGAGCATCCGAAGGAGAAGCACGATCGACATCAGCGGAGTGATGATCCCCACCACCACCCCCTTCGACCCCGTCACCGGCGAGGTCGACCTGGTGGCCCTCAGGCGCAACGTCGAGAAGTGGGTGCCGACCGGCATTCGGGGTCTGGTGATCGGCGGCTCGACCGGCGAAGCAGTCCTGCTGGACGACCGCGAACGCGTCCGGTGCTGGGACGTGGTCGCCCGGTCCGTCCCCGACGACACGGTGCTGGTCGCCGGAACCGGCGCCGAGTCCCTGCGCGCGACGCTGCGCCTCACCCACATGGCCGCCGACCGCGGCTTCCACGCGGCCCTCGTGCAGCCGCCCGCCTTCTACAAGGGCGCCATGACCCCCGCCGTCGTCCGCGACCACTACCTGGCCGTGGCCGACGCCGCGCCGATTCCGGTCATCCTCTACCAGGTGCCCACCCGGTTCAGCACCCTCGACTTCCCGGCAGGGCTGATCGCCGAGCTGTCGGTGCACGAGAACATCATCGGGATCAAGGACTCGCGCGGTAAGCTCGAGACGGTGGGCGAGCTGGTGACGCAGACCGCGCGCGGCTTCCAGGTCCTCGTGGGCAGCGGCGCCCTCCTCTACGCGGCGCTCGAAATCGGCGCGGTCGGGGGAATCCTCGGCGTGGCCAACCTGGCCCCTGTCGACTCCGCCCGCATCCAGGCACGCTTCCAGGCGGGCGACACGGCCGCCGCCGGCAGGATCCAGCACCGGGTCGGCGCGCTGCACAACGCCATCGTCGGCGGCATGGGTGTGGCCGGCGTCAAGTACGGACTCGACCTCCTGGGCTACCGCGGCGGCGTGCCGAGACCTCCCCTCAAACCGCTCCCCGAGGGACGGCGCGGCGAGGTTGCGGAACACCTCACGCGGGCAGGCCTCCTCACCGAAGGGGCGCTGGCGCGCGCGTGACGGGCGAAGGAATGGGCGCACGGGCGCCATCCGGTGCGTGCACCGTCATCGTCGGCTGCCAGTGGGGAGACGAGGGCAAGGGCAAGGTCGTCGATGTGCTCGCCGGTGACATGGACGTCATCGCGCGCTACCAGGGTGGGGCCAACGCGGGGCACACCGTCCATGTGGGCGAACACCACATCGTGCTGCACCAGGTCCCCTCCGGCGTACTTCACCCCGAGAAGCGATGCCTGCTCGGCAACGGGGTCGTGCTCGACGTGGACCAGTTCTTCGGCGAGCTGGACGGGTTGGCCGAACGGGGGGTGGACACGCACGGCCGCGTCGGGATCAGCACGCGTGCGCACGTCGTCTTCCCGTACCACAAGGCGCTGGATGTGGCGGCCGAGGCCGCCGCGCGCCGCAAGATCGGCACGACGGGGCGCGGGATCGGTCCCGCGTACGAGGCCAAGACGGGGCGGCGGGGGGTGCGCATCGCCGATCTTCTCGACCGCGCGCGGGGGGCGGACAGGGTGGGGCGGGGGATCGAATGGGCGCGCGAACGGCTGCGCCAGTTGGGCGGGGATCCCGACACGGCCGGAACCGTCGAGGACTCCCTCGCGCTGGCCCACCGCCTCCCCGCCGTGGCCACCGACGTGGGCGACGAGATCGCGCGCGCGCTCGCGGCCGGCCAGCGCGTCCTCCTCGAAGGCGCCCAGGGAACCGCGCTGGATGTCGACCACGGCACCTACCCCTTCGTGACCTCGTCCAACACGACGGCGGGTGGGGCGGCGGTGGGGGTCGGGATCGGCCCGACGGCGATCGATTCGGTGACCGGTGTGGTCAAGGCCTACACGACACGCGTCGGCAACGGACCACTCCCCAGCGCCTTCGACGCCGACATGGACGAACACATCCGCGAACTCGGCGCCGAGTTCGGTGCGACCACTGGCCGGCCGCGCCGCTGCGGCTGGTTCGACGCGGTGCTGGCCGCCTACTCGTCACGGGTGAACGGCCTCACCGGGATCGCGGTCACCAAGCTGGACGTGCTCGACACCTTGCCCGAGCTGAAGATCGCGACCGGCTACCGCATCGACGGGGACACCCACTCGCTCTTCCCCGCGTGCGTGCGTCAGCTGGAGCGCGCCGAACCCGTCTACGAGGCCCTGCCCGGCTGGCAGTCCCCCACCACCGAAGCGCGCACCATGAGCGACCTCCCGTCGAACGCCCGCGCCTACCTGCACCGCATCGAGGAGCTGGTGGGCGCGCCCATCGTGATGGTCTCGGTGGGAACGAGGCGCAGCCAGGTGATCCGCGGGAGGTGAATGCACATTGAATCCCATCCCGATTCCAGCTATGCTTAAAGGCTGTACCGCTTCCATTGCGGACACCGATGTTTGAAGACCTGAGCAGGAAACTGGACGGGGTTCTGGGGCGCTTCCGCCAACGCGGTCTCCTCACCGAACCCATGGTCCGGGAAGGCCTGCGGGAGGTGCGCCGAGCCCTCCTGGAGGCCGACGTCAACTTCAGGGTCACACGGGAGTTCCTGAACCGGGTTCAGGAGAAGGCGATGGGCGAACGGGTCCTCAAGTCCGTGTCGCCCGGCCAGCAGATCGTCAAGATCGTGCACGATGAGCTGGCCCGCCTGATCGGCGGAGAGGGCGAGAACCTTCTCCAGTGGTCGCCGGCGCCCCCCACCGTCATCATGCTGGTGGGACTGCAGGGGTCCGGGAAGACCTCGACCGCGGCCAAGCTCGGCAAGCGTCTCGGCCGTCAGCGGCGGTCCGTCCTTCTCGCCGCCTGCGATCTCTACCGCCCGGCTGCAGTCGACCAGCTGCGGGTTCTGGGAGACCAGGTCGGAGTGCCGGTTCACCACGATGACGGCGCCACCGATCCGGTCGCCGTGGCCGCCGAAGCGCATCGCGAGGCGCGCCGCACCAAGGCGGACGCGCTCATCGTCGACACCGCCGGAAGGCTTCAGATCGACGAGCCGCTCATGGACGAGCTGGCACGGCTCAAGGAGGTGCTCAAGCCGCGCGAGATCCTTCTCGTGGCCGACGCCATGACCGGGCAGGAGGCGGTGCGGATCGCGCAGGGCTTCGACGAGGTCCTGGACCTGACCGGTTTCGTCATGGCCAAGATGGACGGCGATGCCCGCGGCGGCGCGGCGCTCTCCATCCACGGCGTGACGGGGAAGCCGCTCAAGTTCGTCGGCACCGGCGAGGGGATGAACGCGCTGGAACAGGTCGACCCGCAGCGCATCGCGGGACGGATTCTCCAGAAGGGAGACGTGGTCGGACTGGTCGAGCGCGCCCAAGCGGTGGTCGACGCGAGCGAGGCCGAGTCGCTGCAGGAGAAGGTGCTGGGCCGCGGCCGCTTCACCCTCGAGGACTTCCTGATCGCCATGCGGCAGGTGCAGAAGATGGGACCGCTGGACCAGCTCATGCGAATGATCCCCGGGGCCCACCGCACGATGCCCGTCGGCGACATCGACCCGAAGAAGATGAGGCACATCGAGGCGATCATCCTCTCCATGACGCCCGAGGAACGCCGCCGTCCCGAGATCCTGAACGGGTCGCGCAGGAAACGGATCGCCCGCGGAAGCGGCCGGCCCGTCTCCGAGGTCAACCGCCTCATGAAGCGGTTCGCCGAGATGGAAGACATGTTGAAATCGATGAAGGGGCTCATGCCCCGCATACAGACCTGAACCGAAAACAGAGCCAATGTCCGTAAAGATTCGCCTCCGGCGGATGGGGAAGAAGAAGCAGCCCCACTACCGCATCGTCGTCACCGACAGCCGCGCCCCGCGCGACGGCCGGTTCGTCGAGAACCTCGGCTACTACAACCCGATCAAGCACCCGGCCATGCTCTCCGTCGACCTCGGGCGCGTGGAGTACTGGGTCGGGCAGGGCGCCATCGTTTCGCCCACCGTGCGGAGCCTGGTGTCGAAGGCACGTGCCGGCGGGGATGACACGGTGGCTCTTGTCGGCGCGCTCGCCGATGCCGACGCGAGTGCCGAAGCCGCCGCTGCGAACGGGGCGTCCGCCCAGGCCGCAAGCGATGCCGGAGACAGCGCCGGGGTGGAGGCCGCGGTCGGTGACGCGGGCGCCGATGCACCAGCCGCAGCCGACGACACAGAGGAAGCCGAGGCCGCCGCCGCGGCGGAAACGGCGGAAGCCGCCGAAACCGACGCCGCCGAGGCCCCAGCCGCGGAAGCCGCCGAGGCCCCCGCCGCCGAGGAATCCGCAGCGGACGCCGCCGAAACCGACGCTGCCGAGGCCCCAGCCGCGGAAGCCTCCGAGGCCCCCCCCGCCGAGGAATCCGCGGATGAAGCCACTGAGGCCGCAGCCGACGCGGACGACGCCGACGCTGACGCCGGCGCCGAAGCGGACGCCGCCGACGACGGAGACGCCTGAGCTTGACCGGGGGCGGCCATCCCCCCTTCCTCGTGGTGGGTCACCTCAACAAGGCCCACGGGACGAAGGGCGAACTGTACATCTGGCCGCTGACGGACTATCCCGAAAGCCACTTCTTCCCCGGCGCCGTGCACATTCCCGGCGACGAAAACGGCGAGAACCCGTCGCGCACCCTGCCCGAACTGACCATCGAGTCGGTCCGTCCCTACCGGAAGGGCTTCCTGGCCAGCTTCGCGGGCGTCGGCGACCGGACGGCAGCGGAGCAACTCCGCGGCCGCTACCTGCTGCGGCCCTTCGACACCATCGACGAACTGGCCGATGACGAGATCTTCTACCACGAACTGCTGGGAGCCACGGTGGTCACCGTGGACGGGTCCACGCTGGGGGCCGTGACGGAAGTCTACCCGGTGCGCCCGTCCCACCTGCTCGAAGTGGCCGGTCCCGACGGCGACCTGCTCTTGCCCCTGAACCCCCGGTTCGTCGCCGAGTTCGACCGCGAACGGCGCCGCGTCGTGGTCGACCCGCCGGAGGGCCTGCTGCCGTGATACGGATCAACATCGTGACCATCTTCCCCGGCTTCTTCGGGGCGCCGCTGGAGTCGAGCATCCCTGGCCGGGCCGCCAAGGCGGGGCTGGCCACCTATCGCGTGATCGACCTGCGCGACTACACGCACGACGTTCACCGCACCGTCGACGACATCCCCTATGGCGGCGGCGCCGGGATGGTCATGAAGCCCGAGCCCTTCTTCGAGGCCGTCGACGATCTCGCACCGCGCGGCCCGGTCGTGCTGATGTCGGCCCGCGGCCGCCGCTTCCGCCACGACGACGCGGTCCGGCTGTCGCTGGAACCCGAAGTCACCCTCCTCTGCGGTCACTACAAGGACGTCGACCAGCGCGTCGCCGACCACCTGGCCACGGAAGAGCTGTCGATCGGGGACTTCGTGGTGTCGGGCGGTGAGGTGGCGGCGCTCGCCGTGACCGATGCGGTCGTGCGGCTGCTGCCCGGCGCGCTGGGAGACCACGAGTCGGCGTCCTCGGACTCCTTCTACGACGGTGATGCGATCTCGGCGCCTTCGTACACGCGCCCCGCGGAGTATCGCGGCCATCGTGTGCCGGAGGTCCTGCGAAGCGGCGACCACCGCCGGATCGAAGCCTGGCGTACGGAGGCGTCCGAGCGGCTTACCCGGAGGCGGCGCGGGGAGTCCTGACGGGCCTGACAGCCCGGATGCTAGCGATTCCCGGCGGTCTCGGCGGCTTCGGCCTTCCGCCTTTCCAGCACCCGGACGACCTCGAGTTCCGTCCGTGCCGCGGCCAGCGCGCTAGCCGTGGCCGCGAGCTCTTCCTGGAGGGCCGGGTCGAACATCGGTGCACGCCGCAGGTGGATCCTGGTCGTCAGCCTCCTCGGGCACTTCTTCCTCAGGATCTCTCCGTCTCGCGCCACGGTATAGGTCCAGGTCGCCCGATGCGCGGTCCCGGGCAGGGAGATGGATTCACAGGTGAATGCCACCCTTTCGTTCGCTTCGAAGGGGTTGCCCACGAGGGCCAGGGTTCCGGTCGCTCCGATCGCCGCGCCTGCCAGAATCGCGCCGATGGCCATGACTTCCGTGCCGTACCTTCTCATTTGTTGCCGCCTCCGTGCCGAGCGTTGCGAGGATATGCCAGTTAGACCCATCAGCCGCCGGAAACGTTGCAGCTGGCCGAAGTGGATCCGGCCAGGGACGTTTCCGGTGCGCGGGGGACGCATGTTCCGCTACCTGTAGAACCCCCGAGCACTTCCAAAAGATCCCCCGTCAGCCTATTTTTTCTGGCCGGCAAGTTCCGCGGAGGTATCCCTGCTCCAAATCCAAGGGGGATTCTCACGGGCTGCCGGCACCGAAACGCGAAACGGTTACGAAACACGAAGAGGAGCCCGGCCATGGCGGACATCCTCCACCAGCTGGATATGGAACAGGCGCGCAGCGATCTGCCCGACTTCGCGCCGGGCGACACCATCAAGGTCCTCTACCGGGTCCGCGAGGGACAGAAGGAACGGATCCAGGTCTTCGAGGGCGTCTGCCTCGGACGCCGCGGATCGGGGATGGGCGAGACCTTCACCGTCCGCAAGATCTCCGGCGGCGTCGGTGTGGAACGTGTCTTCCCGGTCCACGCCCCCACGGTCGGCGGCGTCGAGGTCGTGCGGCGCGGACGCGTGCGCAGGGCGAAGCTCTACTACCTGAGGGGACTGCGCGGCAAGGCCGCCCGCATCAAGGAAAAGCGGACCTACAAGCCGCACTAGCGCGGACCTGTAGGCACGCAGCCGACACCGTTCGCTGGTGCCCTCCACCCCCGGGCCCGACGACACCCTCGAGTACGAGCGCGGCTTCTGGCGGCGCGATCTCGTCAATGTGGCGGGCGTGGACGAAGTCGGCCGGGGCCCCATCGCGGGACCGGTGGTCGCCGCCGCCGTCATTCTCGGCGAGGGCGTCGCGATCGAGGGGGCCACCGATTCCAAGGCCCTGACCCCGCAACAACGGAGCGAGATCGCTCGGGAGATCCACGCGCGGGCCGCCGCCGTCGCCCTCGGGGCGGCCTCCGTGCGGGAGATCGACCGTCACAACATCCTCCAGGCCACCACCCGCGCCATGACCCGCGCCCTCGCGCGCCTGCCCGTCCCTCCCGATCACGTCGTGGTGGACGGGCTGCCGGTGCGCGGCCTCGCCTGGGAGCACGAGGCCGTGGTGGGCGGCGACGGGCTCGTCCACTCCATCGCCTGCGCGTCGATCGTGGCCAAGGTGTGCCGCGACCGTCTCATGAAGCGCCTGGCCCCCCGGTACCCGAAGTACGGTTGGGAGCGAAACATGGGTTACGCCACCCGGCGCCACCGGCGGGCCGTGCGGGAAGTCGGACTGACGCCGCACCACCGCACCACCTTCGGACTGTTGCAACTGGAGTTGCCTTTCGCGGCCCCGGATCCGTCCCGCTGACCGGCGGGCGTGGTTACCTTTCCGGCGAGCCGGTAGCTCAGTTGGTAGAGCAACGGACTTTTAATCCGTAGGTCCTGGGTTCGATCCCCAGCCGGCTCACTCCAGCGCCGGGCCGCGGCCACCCGCGGAACCGCTGGCGCTCCCCCCGCCCGTCGTCCAAGTTTGATCGCCCGAAGACGCAGTCCCACGACCCCTGCGTTGTAATCTCCGATTTCCATTTTGTTAACTGGAGTTGACATGCACCCCCTCTTCTCCCGGCTCCGCACCATGCGGCCGACCCCGTTCTCCTCTCTCCGCCTCGTCGCCCTCGCCCTCGGCCTCGCCGCCGCCGCAACGCGCTTCGCCACCGCCCAGCAACTCCGCATCGATGTCGACGACCCGGACCTCTCCACCCTCGCAGCCGAGGTCGCGCGCCTTGCCGAAGCCGCCCGCGGCACCGTCGGCGTGGCCGCCTACCACCTCGAAACGGGACGCGGTTTCACCCTCAACGGCGACCAGCGCTTCCCCATGGCGAGCACCTACAAGGTCCCCATCGCGGTGCGCATCCTGTCCATGGTCGACGCGGGCGAGATCGCGCTCGGCGACATGATCGAGATCGAGCAGCGCGACGTCTATCTCACGGCCAGCACCATCAGCGACCTCATCGACGACCCGGGCCTCCAGCTCTCGATCCACAACCTGCTCGAGATGATGCTCCAGACCAGCGACAACATCGCGACCGACGTGCTCATGCGCGTGGCGGGCGGCGCCGCGGCTGTCACCGCGCACATGGCCGGGGCCGGCATCGGTGGAATCCGCGTCGACCGACCCACCTGGGCCCTCATCGCCAACTGGCTGGGCGCCACCGAGGTCAGCGAGCAGAACCGGATCGAGCCCGGCCCGTACCGGCAGCTCCTTCAGAAGGAGCGTTCGGACGCGGACATCGCGGCCCTGAACGCCGCCTTCAACCCGGACCCGCGCGACACCTCCACCCCGGCCGCCATGGCCGACCTCCTCACGAAGATCTGGAATCGCGAGCTGCTCTCCGAAGAGAGTTCCGCGCTGCTCATCGACATCATGTACCGCTGCCAGACCGGCGAGGGGCGCCTCAAGGGCGTGCTGCCCCCCGGCACGCAGGTGGCCCACAAGACCGGCACGATCGGGCAGACGACCAACGACGTGGGCATCATCGACCTGCCGGGCGATGCGGGTCACGTGGTGGCGGTCGTCTACATCAAGGAGTCGGCGATCGAGGCGTATGCGGACCGCGAGCCGGTGATCGCGCACATCGCGCGGGCGATTCACGACTATTTTGTGTTCGATGGGGAGTGAGGGGGGAGGGGGTTGGGTCGCGCTGCGTGTTGGTCTGGCGATCACGCTTGCCGGACTCGCAGTCGGTTCGGCGACGGCCTGCCGGGACCCGGCACAGGACGATCTCGACGGCCTCGCCGACCACATCCGCGCCTCCATGGCCGACTGGGACCTCCCTGGTCTGGCGGTCGCCGTGGTGCACGACGATGAAGTCGTCTTCGCCGAGGGCTTCGGGGTGAAGGAACTCGGCCGGGACGACCCGGTCGACGCGCACACCCTCTTCCAGATCGGGTCGGTCTCCAAGTCGTTCGGGGCGGCGGCGGTCGGGGCGCTGGTCGACGACGGGCTGGTGGATTGGGACGATGCGGTGGTCGAGCACCTGCCATGGTTCCGGGTGAAGGACCCGGATTTCACGCGCCGGATGACGATCCGCGACCTGCTCGCACACACGTCGGGGATGCCGGGCGACGCGTTTCCCGTGCTGGCCGTGATGGGGGGGCGGGAGGTGGCGGAGCGGGCGCGTCTCCTGGACAACTTCGGAGTGCCGGGGGATGGCTACAGTTACAGCAATCACGGGTACGGCGTGGCCGGGCTGGTGGTCGAGGAGGTTACGGGGAAGGGGTGGGGGGAGTGGGTGCGGGAACGCCTCCTCGACCCGCTCGACATGCGCGACAGCCGCGCGAGTCCCTTCGAGGTGTGGGATGCGCCCTTCGTCGCCCCCACCTTCCTGGGCACGGCCCCGGCGGGCATACCCGGCATCGCGGACGCGCCCGGGATGAACGTCGCGATGCCGCACGGCGTGGACCGCGACGGCGAGCGCCGGGTCCTCTCCTGGCAGTCCTACGACAACATGCAGGCCGCGGGGAGCGTGGTGTCGAGCGCGGCGGAGATGGCGAACTGGCTGCGGATGCAGCTCGCCGGCGGGCGGTTCGGCGGCCGCACCGTGCTCGCGGAGACAACGGTGGCCCAGATGCACGCTCCCCAGGCCGATGCCGGCACCAGCTTCATCTTCGCGGAAAGCGCCGCGGGCACGTACGGACTCGGGTGGAGCCGCACGGCCTTCGAGGGCCGCGTATACATCTCGCACGGAGGCGGGATCTTCGGGTTTCCGGCGTACGCGGCGATGCTGCCGGAGATCGGCGCCGGAGTGGTGGTGCTGGCCAACGGCAGCCTGTGGACGCCGTACTATCCGCACCACGAAATCGCCGCCCGGGTCTTCGCGCACCTGCTGGGGACCGAGCCGCGCGACTGGCACGGGACGGTCATGGAGCAGACGGGCGCGATCCTGGAGCAGGTCGAGCAGACCCTCGCCGCCCAGGATTCCGCGCGCGTCCCAGGCACCAGTCCGTCGAGGCCCATTAACGAATACGTCGGCCGATACGCGGACCTTCACGGCGCTGGCCATGCCGTGGTGGCGGAGGCCGGCGAGGGCGGCCTGAGGCTGCACTTCGGGGAACCCGGCACCTTCTCGGGCGACCTGGAGCACTGGAACCACGACGTCTTCCGCCTCTACTTCGACGGCGGGGACGGCCAGGCGTACGGAAGCTCGTTCGTGACCTTCACCGTCGAGCCCGGCGCCGGCGTCACCGTCATGGATCTGGGTTTCATGGGACAGTACCGGCGAGAACGATGACGACTTGCGGTGCATTCACCCGCCGGGCCCGGGTCGCACCGCTCCTGTGCCTCTCCGCCGCTGCCTGCGCCGAATCCGCAATATCCCCCGACCCCGACCCGGTCGAGCCCGAGCGTCCCGTCCCCTGCACCTTCCCCAACGCGACGTGCGCCGAACGGGTCGAGATCGCCAGCGGTCTCTATCTGCCGGTCTACAGCACCCATCTGCTGTCCGAGGGGCACGCGGGCGTGACGCGCGGGCTGATCGTCATCCACGGCAACAACCGCAACGCCGACACGTACTTCGAGACCGGGGTGCTGGCGGTGGCGGAAGCGGGCGTGTCGGCGGCCACCGCGATCGTGGCGCCGCACTTCCAGACCGACGAGGACGGCCCCGAGGCCGACGAACCCTTCTGGTCGAGCGCGGGTTGGAAGCGCGGGCACCTTTCGCGGCCCGAGGGACCGTCGCCGCGGGTGAGTTCGTACGCGGCGCTGGACCGGATCGTGGACGCGTTCCTCAACTCGTCGCGCTTCCCGGCGATTCGGGAGATCGTCGTGGCGGGCCATTCTGCGGGCGGGCAGGTCGTGCACCGTTACGCGGCGACCACCGCGCACAAGTCGACCGGTTCAGGGATCCCGATTCGGTACGTGGTGACCAACCCCTCCACCTTCCTGTACCTGGGCCCCGAACGGGTGGATGCGGAGGGAGGCTTCACGGTTCCCGGCACGGAGTGCGGCGACTACGACGACTGGCACTACGGCCTGCAGGACCGCAACAGCTACGCCGAGAGGCTCGACGCCGACTCCATCCGCGCCCGGCTGGTCCGCCACGACGTGCGCATCCTGCTCGGGGACGCGGACACGCTCACCGCGTCGCTCGACGTGAGCTGCGGTGCCAACCTCCAGGGACCGCGCCGCTACCACCGCGGCCGCACCCTGGTCCGCTTCATGGACGAGATGTACGCCGGGCACGCGCACCGCGAGATGATCGTGCCGGGCGTGGGCCACTCCAGCCGGTCGATGTGGCTGTCGGGGGTGGGGGCGGGGG
>VXOC01000086.1 GCA_009840215.1 Gemmatimonadota bacterium
ATTCTGTTCCAGCCCCACCCCCCCTACCCCCCCGCCCCCCCGGCCCGGGCGCGCGGGGCCGCCCCGCCGCGGCCGCGCGCGGGGGCGCGGGGGCCCGGCGCGCCGGTGGGCGGCGGAGTTGGCCGCGCGCACGCCGAGGCAGTTCCTGCACGCGCACCGTCTGGAGTTCGATCATCCCGTGACGGGGGAGGTGATGGCGTTCAGGGCGCCGCTTCCGGGTGATCTGGCGGCCGTGCGGGGGTGGGCGGTGGGGGAGGGGGGGTGATTGCGTGGCGAGAGTGATATCGAAACGATATCGAAACGATATCATCATGCTCGTTGTGCTCGCGGCCGCGTCAGCAGCTTCAATGTCCGCCCAGACCCCGCCAGACCCCGCCGGTTGGCGGTCCCTGCAGGGCACCACGATCACGGCCCGCTACCAGGGCACGGACTCGCTCCGCGCAGCGCGGGCCCTGGCACTGCTCGAATCGACCACCCGGCTGCCCGGACTCTCCCAACCCGGCCCCCGCCTCACGCTGACCGTCGCTCCGACCCGGGCCGTCATGGATTCCCTGGTCGGCGGGCGCGTCCCGGAGTGGGCGGGGGCCGTCGCGATCTCCGAACGCATGGAGATGATCATTCCCGGTGGCCGCTTCTGGCCCGGGACGCTTCTGGAAGAGGTGCGCCTGCTTCGCCACGAATGGGCGCACCTGTTGCTGGCACACGAGATGGGCTCGCTGCGCATTCCGCGCTGGTTCAACGAGGGCTATGCGGAGTGGGCGGCGGGGGGATGGTCGGGGGGCGGCGCCTGGAAGCTGCGGGTGGCGCTCGCCTTCGGAGACGCCCCGCCCCTGGACTCGATCGCGCTCCGATGGCCGCGCGACCGTGTTCCCGCCGAAGTGGCCTATCTGCTTTCGGCTTCGGTCATCCAGTACCTGGTGGAGTCGAGCGGGACCCGGGGCCTGGAGACCTTCCTGGCGGAGTGGAAGCGGCAGAGGTCCTTCGAAGCGGCGTTGCGGGGCGTCTACGGCGCGACCCAGGCACAGCTCGAAACCGACTGGCGCAAATGGGTGAAACGCCGGTACGGCTGGCTCACCGTACTCGCCGACTCGGCTGTCTTCTGGGCGATACTGTCGGTAGCGCTGGTGGCGATGTTCGTGGTGAGGCGCCGGTACCGGCGCGAGCAGATGGCGCGCCTGCGGGCGGATGAGCCGCCCGACGCGCCCGAGTTCTGGAAAGCGGGCGGGGGAGAGCCGGTTGACCCCGGCCCGCCGTCTCGGTAGCGTCCGAGCATGGCAAGAAGGAAGACGAAGGCTGCACCGGAACCGTCCCTGAAGTTCTCGAGGGTCAACCTCTGGTTCGCCCTGGGTGGACTGGCCACGATCGCGCTCGGCTACTTCCTGCTCGGACAGGGCTCGATCACGCTGGCGCCGGTGCTTCTGGTCGTCGGGTACGTCGTGCTGCTGCCCATGGCGATTATTCTTCAGCGCTCGTGAAGCCGCCCGCGCCGCCAATTCGACGCGACACTCCGGCCTGAGCGGGGCGGGCTCACTCCTTCCAGGTGGTGCTGGAGGCGGGTGCGGGGCCGAGGGCTGGCGGGGCCGAAGAGCCTTGCAAACCACTGCGCACGGCGGCAGTATCAAGGTAGTGCACGACAGTATTCACTAGTGTGTACAGACCCATTCCGAGGACACCTTCACGGCCATGACCAGACTCGTTTCGGTCTTCGTCCTGGCGGCGGTCCTGGAAGTGACCCTGGCCGCCGGGACCGGTTCGGCGCCGCACGCGAACGTTCCGTCGCTGCGTGACTTCGCGGTCTCGTCGGCCGTCGCCGAGGACGATCTGGTCCGGCAGTACTGCGTCCGCTGCCACAACGCGCAGCGCCTGATCGGCAACCTCACATTGGAGGAATTCGACGCGGCCGACCCCGTCGCCAACGCGCCCATCGCCGAGAAGATGATCCGCAAGCTGCGGGCCGGAATGATGCCGCCGCCCGGCGTTCCGCGGCCGCCGCTGGACGAAGTCACCACCTTCGTCACGGGCCTTGAGGACAAACTCGACGCCGCGGCGGCACGGAACCCGAACCCGGGAAGCCGCACCTTCCAGCGCCTCAACCGCGCCGAATACGCGCGCGCCATCCAGGACCTGCTCGGCATCGAGATCGACGCGTCGGCGTACCTGCCGAACGAGACGGTCAGCGCGGGGTTCGACAACATCGCCGATGTGCAGAATCTCTCGGCGACGCTCCTCGAGGCGTACCTGACCGCAGCCAGTGAAGTCAGCCGCCTGGCGCTGGGCGACGCCAACGCCACCCCGTCCGAGGCAACCTACGAGGTCTCGCGCTACGCCGAGCAGCGCGAGCACGTCCCCGGCGCGCCCTTCGGCACCCGGGGCGGGATCTCGGTCGTGCACAACTTCGTCGCCGACGGGGAGTACTACTTCCGGCTCGCCTTCCAGCACGAGTCGACGGGCAACTTCTTCGGGCAGACGGCGCCCTTCGACGAACAGGTCGAGGTGTCGGTGGACGGCGAGCGGGTCGCACTCATTCCGCTGGACCGGTGGATGCACCGGCAGGATCCGGGCGGGGTCGAGGTGGTGACCGATCCGGTCCGGGTTACGGCCGGGCCGCACCGCATCTCGGCGGCCTTCCTGAAGGTCACCGAAGGTCCGGTCGAGGACCTGACCTCGCCCCACGAGTGGTCGCTGGCCGACAAGAAGATCGGGTATTCGTACGGGATCACCGGAGTGGCTCACCTGCGCGATCTCACGATCGGGGGGCCGTACGATGTGACCGGGGTGTCGCGGACGCCCGCGTGGGAGCGGGTGATGAGTTGCGTGCCTTCCGCGCCCGCTGAGGAAGCCGCCTGCGCCCGCGAGATCGTCACCCGGCTCGGGACCCGCGCATTCCGCCGCCCCGTCACCGAGGCCGAAGTCGACGGACTGACGGGCCTCTACGGCGAGGGCGCCGAGGAGGGCGGCTTCGAGATCGGAGTGCGGACCGCGCTCCAGGGCATCCTGGCCAGTCCGGACTTCGTCTTCCGGTTCGAGGAGCCGGGAAGCGCGGATGGGACCGGAATGTACAGAATCAGCGACGCCGCGCTGGCCTCGCGCCTGTCGTTCTTCCTGTGGGGACGGCTTCCCGACGAGGAGCTGATCGCGGCCGCGTCGGAGGGCGGGCTGTCCGATCCCGCAACCCTGGAGCAACAGGTCGACCGCATGCTCGCCGACCCGCGGGCCCAGGCGCTCGGCACCCGCTTCGCCGCGCAGTGGCTGCGACTCCAGGACCTCGACCAGGTGCACCCCGACGCGCTTCGCTACCCGGATTTCTACGAACAGCTCGCGCGGGACATGCGGCGCGAGACGGAGACCTTCTTCAACGCCCTGGTGCAGGACGGCGGGACGCTGACCGACTTCCTCACGGCCGAGTTCTCGTACATGAACGAGCGCCTGGCCCGCCACTACGGGATCCAGGGGGTCGCGGGCGAGCACTTCCGCCGCGTCGAATACGCCAACGAGGCGCGCCGCGGGATCCTCGGCCACGGCAGCTTCCTGACGCTCACTTCGCACGCCAACCGCACATCACCGGTGCTGCGCGGCAAGTGGGTCATGGAGGTCCTCCTGGGCACGCCTCCGCCACCCCCGCCCCCCGACATCCCCGACCTGGACGTCACCGCCGAGGCGACCGACGGCCGCTTCCGCACGGTGCGCGAGCGGCTCGAGGAGCACCGCGACAATCCCCAATGCGTCACCTGCCACCGCTTCATCGACCCCATCGGGCTCGCGCTCGAGAACTTCGACGTGACCGGCACCTGGCGCGTGCGCGACAGCAACACCCCGGTCGAGACGATGGGCGAACTCTACGACGGCACCCCGATCCACGGTCCCGCCGACCTGCGCGCGGCGCTGCTCCGCCGGCCCGAGTCGCTCGTGCGCAACTTCACCGAGTACCTCATGGCCTACGCGCTCGGGCGCCGGATCGAGTACTATGACATGCCGGCCGTGCGGCGGATCGCCCGCGAGGCTGGCGCGGAGGACTATCGACTGACCGCGTTCATCAAGGGCGTGGTGAGGAGTCAGCCGTTCAGGATGGCCAGAACCGCCACGGTCGTGGAGGACCCGATGGGCGGCACCGCCCCGAACTGAGGAGCGTCAAGCATGCAATACCTGACCGGAGCGACGATCCCCCGCCGGAGCTTCCTGCGGGGCCTCGGGGCCACCGTCTCGCTGCCCTTCCTCGACGCCATGGTCCCGGCCGGACGCGGGCTCGGCGCGGCGGCCGACGGTCCCACCAGGCTGGTCGCCATCGAGATGGTGCACGGCGCCGCCGGCAGCAATGCGTGGGGAAGGACGAAGAACTACTGGTCCCCTGCGCAGACCGGGCGCGACTTCGACCTGTCGCCGGGCGCGCTCAGTCCCCTGGACCCCTTCCGCAAGTACCTCACGATCATCAGCGACACCGACATCGAGCCCGCCGAGGCGAAGAAGCCCAAGGAGATCGGCGGCGACCACTTCCGCTCCAGCGCGACCTTCCTCACGCAGTCGCATCCGCGCCAGACCGAGGGGTCGGACATCTTCGTCGGGGAGTCGCTCGACCAGATGTTCGCGAAGCGCTTCGGGCAGGGGACCCCGATCCCCTCCATGCAGCTCTGCATCGAGAACGTGGACCAGTCGGGCGGCTGTGCCTACGGGTACGCGTGCGTCTACACCGACACGATCAGCTGGGCCTCGCCCACCGATCCGCTCCCCATGGTGCGCGACCCCCGCGTCGCCTTCGACCAGCTCTTCGGCGCGGGCGGGAGTCCCGAGGAACGGGCCTCGCGGCGACAGGTCAACAAGAGCATCCTGGATTTCATCACCGGGAGGGTGTCGCAGCTGAAGCGCCAACTCGGTCCCGCCGACCTGATCCGCCTCGACCGCTACCTGGAGCATGTGCGCGAGCTGGAGCGCCGCATCGAGCGGGTTGAGGTGCAGAACCGGAGCGGCGAGGGGCGCGAGCTGCCCGAAGCGCCGGCCGGGGTGCCCGACTCCTTCCAGGAACACGTGCAGCTCATGTTCGACCTGCAGGCGCTGGCCTTCGCGTCGGACGTGACCCGTGTCTTCTCCTTCAAGATGGGGCGCGACTCGTCGGCCCGCGTCTTCCCCGGGAGCGGCGTCAACAAGCCCTTCCATCCCGCCTCGCACCACGGCGGCAACGAGAAGAACATCACGGATTTCGCCGAGATCAACCGGTATCACATCAGCATGCTGCCGTACTTCCTCGATCGGCTCGAGAGCACCATGGAGGGCGACACGCACCTGCTTGACCGCACCATGATCATCTACGGGTCGCCGATGGGGGATCCGAATGTCCACAACCACAAGCGCTGTCCCCTGTTTGTCGCCGGGGGGGCGAACGGCGGGCTGGAGGGGAACCTGCACCTGCGCGCGGAACCGGGGACACCGATGGCGAACGTGATGTTGAGCCTGGCGCACAAGCTGGGGCTGGATGACATGGAGCGGTTCGGGAACAGCACGGGCGACTTTTCGCTGGCGCCATGAAGTCGGCGCCTGCCCCCATGCGCGGCGTCCGTCGACTGCGGATGGACCTCCTGGGCGGGATTCTGCTGGCCGGGCTGTTCTTCGGGGCCGAAATCGCGCCCGTGGACAGATTCACGGACAAATCCGGGGCAGAAAGCGAGTCCCACGACTCCCCCGTTGCCGACGCGGCCATGCGCGGGGACGCGGCCGCCGTCCAGGCGCTGCTCGCCGAGGGCGCCGACGTGAACGAGCCCCAGGGCGACGGGATGACCGCGCTCCACTGGGCGGCGCACAACCGGGACGCGTCGCTGGCGCGGATCCTGATCGACGCGGGAGCGGATGTCGCGGCCGGGACCCGGATCGGGGGATACACACCACTGCACCTGGCCGCTCAGGTGGGAGCGGGGGAGGTGGTCGAGATGCTGCTGGGGGCGGGGGCCGATTCGATGGCGCGCACCGAGGGGGCTGGAGCGGTAACGCCGCTGCACTTCGCCGCGGAGTCCGGGAGCGTGCGCGCGGTCGAGGCTTTGGCGGCCGCCGGCGCGGGCGTGGACTCAACCGAGGAGGCGTGGGGACAGACGCCGCTGATCTTCGCTGCGTCGAAGGGCCGGACGGAGGCCGTTCGCGCGCTTCTCGCCGCCGGAGCCGATCCCTCGATCCACACCCGGGTGAGCGACGTGGCCTCGCGGGCCGTCTCCGACCGGATCGAGCGCGCCGAGCGCAACCGGCGGATCAGCGCCGGGGAGCGGTGGGGGCCCGACATCGCCGAACAGGTGAGGCGCGACCAGGAGGAGGAGACCCGCCGGGCCCGCGCCGAGGAGGCGTCGCGCAAGGAGGGCGAGACCCGGATGATCGAGGAGCCGGAGCCTCTCTCGTACGGCGAGCTCGTCGGCGGCCACGGCGGCCTCACCGCGCTGCTGCACGCGGCCCGCGAAGGTCAGACCGAGACCGCCCTCGCGCTGCTGGCCGGCGGCGCGGGCATCGACCAGGCGAGCGCGGGCGACGGCACCAGCCCCATCCTCATGGCCACGATCAACGGCCACTACGACCTGGCCATGCTCCTCCTGGAGCGCGGCGCCGACCCCAACCTGGCCAGCCACGCGGGCACCGCGCCCCTCTTCGCCGCGATCAACACGAACTGGGCACCCAAGTCGCGCTATCCGCAGCAGCACATCTACATGCAGCAGGACCACACCTACCTGGAGGTCATGCGGAAGCTGCTCGACGCGGGTGCCGACCCCAACGCGCGCCTGAACCGCCACCTCTGGTTCATGTCGTACAACTTCGACCTCCTGCAGATCGACGTTCGCGGAGCGACGCCCTTCTGGCGAGCGGCGTACGCGCTGGACGTCGAGGCGATGAGGCTGCTGGTGGCACACGGTGCCGATCCCTCGATCCCCACCAGCAAGGGCCCGTCGCGCAGATCCCGGGGAGGCGGCGACAGGGCCGATCCGTCCGGGCTCCCACCCATTCCTGTCGGCGGCCCGGCAGTGTACCCCATCCACGCGGCGTCGGGGGTCGGCTACGGGCAGGGCTACGCGGGCAACGCCCACCGGCACGTCCCCGACGGGTGGATCCCCGCCGTGCGCTACCTGGTCGAGGAGCTGGGCGCCGACGTGAACGCGCGCGACCACCAGGGGTACGCCCCGCTGCACCATGCCGCTGCCCGGGGGGACAATGAGTTGATCCGCTACCTGGTCTCACGGGGTGCGGACGTCATGGTTGTGAGCCGCAGGGGGCAGACGACGGTGGACTTGGCCAACGGGCCGGTCCAGCGGATCCAGCCGTTCCCCGCGACGATCGCGCTGCTGGAGGGGCTGGGGGCGGTCAACAACCACAACTGCGTCTCCTGTTGACTGCGCCATGCTGAAGCTCGCGGGCTCCCTGGCAGCGGCCGGCGTGATCGCGGCCGGCCTGTCAGCCCATGGGTCGTCGCGCGCCGCGGATCCTGCGGTTTCCGGTGATCCATCGCCCGGCGGGCCTTCAGCAGCCGGTTTCGAGCATCCGCTCACCGGCGATCCCGACACCATCCCACCGCCCCCCGGCAACGACGTCATCGAGCAGTACTGCCTGCGCTGCCACAACGACACGCGTCTGCAGGGCAACATGTCGCTGGAGCGCTTCGACGCCGCCGACGCTCCCGCCGACGCGGAGCTCGCCGAGCGGATGATCCGCAAGCTGCGCGCGGGCCTGATGCCGCCCCCCGGAACCGACCGTCCCACCGAAGACGCCCTGGCCGCCCTCACGCTTTCGCTCGAGGAGCAGCTGGACGCCGCCGCCGCGGCCAATCCCAACCCCGGCCGCCGCTCCTTCCAGCGCCTCAACCGGGCCGAGTACCGCGCATCCATCCGCGACCTCCTCGACATCGAGATCGACGCGGGCGCATACCTGCCACTCGACACGAGGAGCGCCAACTTCGACAACATCGCCGACGCGCAGCTCCTCTCGGCCACCCTCACCGACGGCTACCTCCGCGCTGCCGCCGAGATCAGCCGCCTGGCCATCGGCGACCCCCACATCACCCCAAGCGAGTCGACCTACCGGGTGTCGCGGTGGGACTCGCAGACCGAGCGGGTGGAGGGTGCGCCGTACGGAACGCGGGGTGGCGTTTCGGTCATGCACAACTTCCCGGCCGACGGGTATTACGGCTTCCGCGTCTCCTTCCACCACGAGACCACGGGCGCCCTCTTCGGGAACGGGCGCAACGCGCTGCACACGCGCGAAGGCGAGCCGGAGCTGCTGGAGGTCTCGATCGATGGGGAACCGGTGGCGGTCCTCGAGGTCAACCGCTGGATGCACGCGTCGGACCCGGACGGGGTGAACATCCGTTCCGAGCGTGTGTTCGTGCGGGCCGGGCCGCGGCAGGTGTCGGCGGCGTTCATCCGGCGCTCGGAGGGTCCGCTACAGGATCTGATCTCGCCGCACGACTGGTCGCTGGCGAGTACGAGCATTGCCGGGTCGTACGGGTTTACGGCGCTGCCGCATCTGCGGGACCTGGCGGTGGGGGGGCCGTATGATGTGGTGGGGGTGTCGGAGACGCCGAGTCGGGCGCGGGTTTTCTCGTGCCGACCCGGGGGAGAGGCGGAGGCCGGCGCGGAAGCTGGGAACCGCGAGGGAGCACTTGCCGAACCGACGCCGGACCCCGCCGACGCCCATTCCTGTGCCCGCGAGATCATCGTCCGGCTCGGCACCCAGGCCTACCGCAGACCGCTCACCGACGACGACCTTGCCGGCCTGCTCGGCCTTTACGACGCGGGCGCGGCCGGCGGCGGCTTCGAGGAGGGCGTGCGGACCGCGCTGGAGGGGATCCTCGCCAGCCCGCACTTCGTCTTCCGCGTCGAGGAACCGGGGGATGGTGGGGAAGGGGACGGCCCCTACCTGGTCGGCGGCACGGACCTGGCGACGCGCCTGTCCTTCTTCCTCTGGGGTTCCGGGCCGGACGCGGAGCTGCTGGAGGCTGCCGTGGGCGGACGGCTGTCCAATTCCGCCGGCATCGAAGACCAGGTCCGCAGAATGCTCGCCGACGAGCGCGCCCGCGCCCTGTCGACCCGCTTCGCCGCCCAGTGGCTGCGCCTCCAGGATCTGGAGAAGATCCAGCCGGACGTGCGCGTCGCCCCCGATTTCGACGAATCCCTCAAACGCGCCATGCACAGGGAGACCGAACTCTTCTTCGACCACCTGGTGCGCGCCGACCGTCCCGTCCTCGAACTCCTGACGGCCGACTACACCTTCGTCAACGAGCGCCTGGCGCGGCACTACGGCATCCCGGGTGTGGCGGGGGACCGCTTCCGGCGCGTCGCCTACCGCCACGACGAGCGCCGGGGACTGCTCGGCCACGGCAGCATCCTCACACTGACCTCGCACGCGGGTCGCACCTCTCCCGTCCTGAGGGGCAAGTGGGTGATGGAGGTGCTGATGGGCACGCCACCGCCCCCGCCGCCTCCCGACATCCCCGAGATCGAGGACGACGCGGTCGAGGACGGACGCTTCCTCACCGTGCGCGAGAAGCTGGAGATGCATCGCGACGATCCCAGGTGCATTTCCTGCCACCGCATGATCGACCCCATCGGGCTGGCGCTCGAGAACTTCGACGTGAGCGGCGCATGGCGCATCCGGGACCGCGGCACCCCGATCGACGCGGCGAGCGACTTCTACGACGGCACGCCCATTGCATCGCCCTCCGATCTGCGTGCGGCGCTTCTCAAGCGGCCCGAACCGCTGCTGCGCACCTTCACGGAGAACCTGATGGCGTATGCGCTGGGGCGCCGGCTGGAGTACTATGACATGCCGGCCGTGCGGCGGATCGTCCGCGGGGCCGCGGTGCATGACTACCGCGTCTCGGCGTTTGTCCTGGGGGTGGCTACGAGCGACGCCTTCCGCATGAAGGCCGGGCCCGTGCGGGTGGACGGGGCCCCGGACCCAAGCGAAGGAGGGAAGCCGTGAACCTGATCATCGGTAGGCACCTGCCGCGCCGCACCTTCCTGCGCGGCCTGGGCGCCACCGTCGCGCTACCGTTCCTGGACGCGATGGTGCCGGCGCGGGAGCTGTGGGCGTTCACCCGGTCCCGTACGGCCATGGACCGGACCCGCCTGGTTGCCATCGAGATGGTCCACGGCTCGGCGGGCAGCAACGCCTGGGGCGCCACCCAGCACCTCTGGTCCCCTCCCACAACCGGACGCGGCTTCGACTTCGGCCCCAGCGTGCTGAGTTCGCTGGAGCCGTACCGCGACCAGCTCACGATCATCAGCGACACCGATGTGGAGAGCGCCGAGGCCACCAGGCCGAAGGAGATCGGCGGCGACCACTTCCGCTCCAGTGCCACCTTCCTCACCCAGGCGCACCCCAGGCAGACCGAGAGCTCGGACGTCTACGTCGGCACCTCGCTCGACCAGCTCTACGCGCAGCGCTTCGGCCAGGAGACGCCGATCCCGTCCATGCAGCTTTGCATCGAGAATGTGGACCAGGCGGGGGGGTGCGCGTACGGGTACGCCTGCGTGTACACCGACACGATCTCCTGGGCCGCGCCCGACCAGCCGCTGCCGATGGTCCGCGATCCGCGCATCGCCTTCGACCAGCTCTTCGGGGCGGGAGGCACCCCGGAGGCCCGCGAGGCCCGCCGCCGGTCCGGGAGCAGTGTGCTCGATTTCATAGTGGGCGAGGTGAACTCGCTGAAGCGGGCGCTGGACTCCGAGGACACACGCCGCCTGGACCGCTACCTGACCGACGTGCGCGAGATCGAGCGGCGCATCCAGCGGGTGGTGGCGCGCAACGAGAGCGGGGTGGAGAGGGCGCTGCCGGGGGCGCCGGCGGGCGTGCCGGACTCCTTCGACGAGCACGTCAAGCTCATGTTCGACCTGCAGGCGCTGGCCTTCGAGGCCGACGCAACCCGGGTGTTTTCGTTCAAGATGGGGCGCGATGCGTCCAGCCGGGTCTATCCGGAGAGCGGCGTGGACAAGGGATTCCACCCGTCGTCGCACCACGGGGGCAGGCCGGACAACGTGCTGGAGTTCGCGGAGATCAACCGCTATCACGTCGGGCTGGTGCCGTACTTCCTGGAGAAGCTGGCGAGCATTCAGGAGGGTGACGGGAGCCTGCTCGACAAGACGATGGTGATCTACGGTTCGCCGATGGGGGACTCGAACGTGCACAACCACAAGCGGTGTCCGCTCTTTGTGGTGGGAGGCGCGAACGGGCAGCTCGACGGGGATCTGCATCTGCGGGCCGCGCCGGGGACGCCGATGGCGAACGTCATGCTCAGCCTGATGCACAAGCTGGGGATGGATGACGTGGAGAGCTTCGGCGACAGTACCGGGGCGTTTTCGCTTTCGCCATGAGGAGGTTGGGGGACTTTTGGGCCGGTTGGCGCTCTGGGGCGCGTTCCTCGACAGGTGGGTCGCAATCGTTCCGTGCGGACAGATTCGGGGTAGAATCTGACCTGAGGAGTGTTTTGGTGTTCGTGGGACTCGTCCTCTGGCCGGGGGATGACGGGTTTGTGGACAGATTCAGGGTAGAATCTGTCACGGAATCTGTCGTCACGGCCCCCGACCCCCGCATCGTCGACGCCGCTAAACGCGATGACATCGAAGCCGTGCGGGCGCTGCTCTTGGATGGCGCCGACGTGAACGAGGCCCATGGGGACGGGATGACCGGCCTTCACTGGGCGGCCCTGAACGGGAATGCGGCGATCGCGCGGCTGCTGATCGACGCGGGGGCGACGCTCGAAGCGGTCACGCGCCTGGGCGCGCACACGCCGTTGCACGTCGCGGCAAAGGAGGGGCGGGGTGAAGTGGTGGCGATCCTGGTCGAGGCAGGGGCCGACCCGGCGGCGGCGACCGAGACCGGCGCGACGCCCCTCCACTTCGCCGCCGCATCCGGAGATGTGCGCGCCGTCACCGTCCTCCTCCACCACGGTGCCGCGGCGGACGCCCGCGAACCCCAGTGGGGACAGACCCCCCTCATGTTCGCGGCGGCGCTCGGCCGCACCGAGGCGGTCGCGGCGCTGCTGGGAGCCGGAGCGGACGGCACGGCGACAGCCCACGTGATGGACCTGGTCGAACGGGACATCGCCGACCGCGCGTCGCAGCGGCAGCGCAGCCGGGAGGTCGCGGCGCTGCGGGAGGGCAGGGAACTCCCACCGGATCCCCCGCCCCCGGGCGCGTATAAACATCTGACGCTGCCGACGATCTTACGCGTGTTGATCTGGGTGGTCGCCGTATCATTAAAAAAAATGGGGGGGGGGGGGGGGGGGGGG
>VXOC01000020.1 GCA_009840215.1 Gemmatimonadota bacterium
GATGTCGGACGGCCCGCTCGTCGAGCCGCCCGCACCCGGCACGGGTGCCGGGCCATGTTCAGACACCACCGCGGAAAGTCCAGCGAAAGCGCTTCCGCCTATTCGCCCGGACCCTCGGGAGCTACCCGCCGTCGCCCGTCTTGCGGCTCTTGTATTCGGCGGATAACCCGACTCGGGTCCGCCGGTGAATGTCTGAACAGGCGACACGCTGGTGAGCGTCCGCGTTCCGCGCAAGGGTCACCCCTCATTATACCCCGAAAATCGCCGCCCCGGGTCCTCTCGGGCGCTCCTGCAACGCCCCCATCCAGAAAATCGGGCGGGAAGGTGTGACCCCTCGCCCCCGCTCGTGAGCGCGTATCACGGCCCGTAACCCCCGCTCGTGAGCGTAGGGCGGCCTCTTGCGCCGATCCGGCCCGTTCCCCATCCTCCCGTTCTGTCAATACTTGAACGGCGGACCCTGAAGTCGGGTTATCCGCCGAATACCACAGCCATCACACGGGCGAAAGCGGGTAGCTCCCGGCCACGTCCCGGCGAATAGGCGGAGTGCTGGATTCGCTGGACTTTTCCGCGTTCGGTATTGACATGGCCCGGCACCCGTGCCGGGACCAAGAGAAGCGGCGGGCACCCGGCTGCCACCGGGCACCCGCCTACGACACCCTTCCCAAAAGGAGCAAAGAAGAATGTCGATTTCCCGCGAAGCTGCCGACGCGCTGGCTAGCATCCTCTCTGAATCCAAGTTGGAGGCCGAGGTTGCGGTCAACGAGACCGCAGAGGAGGCCCACGCCGTTCGTTACGGCGCTTGGGTCGCAGCCCATTTCTCCTACTTCGCGGCCCTCAAGCTGTTGGACCGCGCCGACAGGGAAACGCTGATGCAACGTATCGACGACATGCGCGAAGGCCTCGAAGGTCTCAAGCCAGCCCGTTTCGTCGGCTACTCAGGGGACGCGCACGCGGCGGCAATCGGCGAGTTTCGCAGTGCCGCCGAACAGGCGCTCGGCTAATTCCACTCCGCGTCGAGGATCGCCTCGGCGCGGGCCACCTGGCCCCGGCGCTGGAACGCCAGCTTCGTTGCCACCGGGATGGCGCGGAAATACGCCTTGACCTCTTCCAAGGTCTTGGACGCCTTGCGCCCTCGGTCCAACATCTCCTGCATCTTCTGCTCGTCCATGGTTCTGCCTCCTTTGGCAGTGGTGAGAGGACGCACGAAGGCCCGCAGCGGGCTTCTCCGCCCGCCACGGGCCTCCCTTGCTGGCCTCCCGGTGCATGGTCCCCCCGAATGGGGAACCAACGAGGACGCGGCGGTGTGATCCGCCCGCGCCCTTCTCCTTCCGCGCGCGTCAGGTGTCGCGCGGCTGCATTTCCTGGCCTCCGAACCACGTCAACCCGTGCGGCACCACCGGCGCGGTCAGGTCGCGGTACAACAACCGCTTTCCAACCATCCCGGCGACAACCTCCGCCATCTGATCGGCGGTGTCCAGCCCTCGGATGTTGTGGCGGCCGCAAAGCTCCTTGATGTAGCGGTGAAGATGCTTCGGGCTCATCCAGTGGTGCGTTCCCACATAAGCCCGCTTCAGGACCGCCCACAGCGATTCGACGCCGTTCGTGTGGACATCGCCGCGAACATACTCGCCCATGCTGTGGGCTACGCTCTCGTGATTCGGACGGCCACGGTAGGCGCTGGTGCCGTCCGTGTAGATCGTCGCCTCGGGATGGGCCACGCTGTCCACGAAGTCCAGCAGCGTTTCCCGGTCCGCCTTGTGGACCACCCGAGCGGCCACCCGGTTCGTCTCCCGATCCTTCGCGCCGACGACCGGCACCTTGCCGCCCGTCCCGCCACGAATGCCCCGCTTCTTGCTGCGGTGCTTGTTGCGCTCCTTCCCGCCCATGTACGTCTCGTCGATCTCCACCGGGCCGGGCAGGTACGGGGCTTCCGGCTCGCTGTCGAACGCCTCCCGGATGCGGTGGAGCATGAACCATGCGGTCGTCTGCGTCACGCCGATGTCCTCGGACAACTTCACGCTCGAGATGCCCTTCAGGTGCGTCACGTCAAGGTAGATCGCCCACACCCAGGTCTTGAGCGGCAGTTTCGACGACTCCATCAACGAGCCGGTCTTCACGCTGAAGTACTTCCGGCAATCGCGACACCGGTAGGGCATCGTCGGGTGCTTGATCCGCGCGGTGTTGCACGACCCGCACCGGGTACAGCACCGTTCCCCGTCCGGCCAGACGTGCCGCTCGAACCACTTACGGGCCGATTCCTCGTCAGGAAACCGCTCGGCCAGCTCCAAGAGCGTGATTCCCCGGCGACGGCGCTTCCACCGCCCTGCGTCCTGCTTGCTCATCAGGTCTTCCTCCCGTGTGAAATGGTGAATGTCCCGCTACACCAACCTAACAGGACCTTGGATACTTTGCTGCGTAGTTCCCACTGAAGTAGACATTTCTGAAGCTCGCCCCTCCTGCGGGACCCGGTCAGGGCGTCCTTCACCGCCATTCGTCAACGCCCGGGCCGCTTCACCACTTCCAGCTCCTGCAGCGCCTTCTGCTCCCTGGCGTGGTCCATAGGGGTCTTACCCTCGATGTCGAGGGCCGTCGGGTCGGCTCCCGCTTCCAACAAGGCCATGAAAACCGCAGCGTTGCCCCGCTTGGCCGCTACATGCAGGGGCGTCATGTCGCGACCGTTCGGGACGCGCCAGCCCGTGTAACGCGCACGCGCTTCGATGTCCGCCCCTGCCTCCAGCAGCAACGCGACGACTTCCGCGGTCGCGGCGTCGTGTAGTGGCGTCGGGCCGTCGTTCTGCCGTGCATGGACATCCGCTCCCGCTTCGATCAGCGCCGCCGTTACGGCCGGGTTCGGGTTCTCCGCCACGGCACGGTGGAGCGGCGACCAGCCGTACGGACTATGGATGCCGGGACTCCACACATCCAGTTCGGCCCCGGCTTCGACCAGCGCCACGATCATGGCCGGATCGGTGTTTCGCCCGGCAGCCTCGAGGAGCGGCGATCCGGACGAACCAGAAGGGGGATCCACCTCTGCCCCGGCCTGCACGAGGAGCGAGACGACCGCGGTATCGCGGGCCCATACCGCCGCGAAGTGCAGGGGCGCCGAGACACTGGTCGAAATCGCGCCCCCAAACCTGGCGTTCACGTCGGCTCCACCCTCGATGCAGTCGGCAACCGTCTCGATTGGAGCCAAGTGCAAGAAGGTGGCGGTGCTGAACCTCGCGCAATCCAAGGGGTTCGCCACGTGTCCCGAGTCATCCCGCGCATTCGTATCGGCCCCGAGTTCGATCAGGCGGGTCGCGATGGCCGGGTTGTTGCTCCGCAAGGCGTGGTGCAATGCGGTTCGGCCCCCATCGTCCGAGTCACGGACATCGGCCCCGGCCTCGACCAGCAGGGAGATCAGGGAGTCATTGTCCCGCCGCCCCGCACTCGCGGCCCGAAGCAAAGGGGTTGCGCCAAGGCTGTCGCGGGCGTTCACCTCGGCGCCCGCTTCCAGAAGCGCCCGCGCGGCAAGGGCCGTCCGACTGTAGTACCTCTCTGCCGCATAGTGCAGCGGAGTACTCCCCCGGCGGTCCGGTGCGTTGATGTCCGCGCCGGCCTCGACAAAGGCCGCGATAACCCGGGCGAAGGGGTAGTCCGGCGGTGCTTCGGACGCCAGCATGTGCAGTGGCTTTTCGCCGTGCTCGCCATGGGCGTGTACATCCGCGCCCGCCTGGAGACAACCGATGACGCTCTCCCACGGAGCGAACTGGAAGAACTGGCTCTTCGTCCAGTTGCAAACGGTGGCCCGTGGGGTTCGACCCAGATTGTCCATCGCAAGCGCGTCGGCCCCCAGCGCCAGCAGCTTGTCCACGACCGGCTTGTGGTGGTTTCTCGTGGCAATGTGCAGAGGTGTCTCGCCGCGGTGGTTGCGGGCGTTGACATCCGCGCCGGCGGCGGCCAGAGTGGTCACCATGAGCGTGTCGGCGGGGTCGGGTGAATCGTCTCTTCGGCTGTACGAGCCTGGCGGCCAAACCGCAGCCAAATGCAGAGGTGTGTCACCGTCCTGCGTCTGGAGATGCGCGTTCGCGCCAGCCTCGATCAGCGCGGCCACGTTGGCGGGCTTCTTCGCCTCGACCGCCCGGTGAAGCGGCGTCTGGCCACCCCGGTTCAGCGCATTCACCTCGGCCCCGGCCGCTACAAGTGCGGCGATCACCGCAGGCCCGCCGCCGCGAGCCGCTGCGTGCAGAGGCGAATGGGCACCCGGGTCGTTCACCTCGGCGCCCGCGGCCAGCAGCATCCGGATGAGTTCGGGGTTGTCGCCCTGACTCGCGGCACGGTGCAAGGGAGAGGACGCGACCCCCGGCGCATTGACGTCCGCACCGAGATCCAGGAGCCGTTGGACGACATCGGCAACCCGGTCGGCAGGGGATCCCAGAGCACGCTCGAGGACGGTCCACCCGTGATCGCTCCGGTCGTTGACGTCCGCGCCGGCCTCGATCAGGACCTCGATAATCTCCGGGTTCCGGAAGCCACCGTAGTAGCCCGCGCGGAGCAACGGAGTCTCGCCGTTCCCGTCACGGGCGTGGATGTCCGCCCCGGCCTCGATCAGCATGGACACGGTCTCGAGATTCGCCACGAGTGCAGCCTGGTGCAGGGGAGTCGTACCCGAAGGGGGATTGACCTCCGCCCCGGCGGCCAGCAGCACAGCCACGATGTCGGGGATTTCGACGACATCGAACATCCCGCCTCTCACCGTTGGAACCGCCTTGCCCCCGGCGGCGTTTCGCAGAGCGGTGCCTCCCCCGCTGTTGCGCGCGTGGACATCCGCGCCGGCTTCCAGCAACACGGTCACGACGGCTGGATCCTGGAGCGCGGGGGATCCATCCATACCGCCTCCCCAGGTCCCGGTGGCGTGCATGAGCGGAGTGTTTCCGTGCTCGTCGCGGGCGTTTACGTCGGCACCGGCATCGATGCAGGCAGCGGTAGCGTCGGCTGTGGCCGCGCGGGCAAACTCCTCAGTGTTCCAGTAGCTGCAATCCATGGGACTGGCAACCCGGCCCGAGTCGTTGACCAGGACGGGATCGGCTCCGAGCTCCAGTAGGAGGGGGGCAACGACGGGGTTCCGGTTGCGCCGGGAAGCATGCAGGGGCGTGTTTCCCTCGGTGTCGCGGGCGTTCAGATCCGCTCCGGCTTCCACCAGCTCCGCGATAACGGCGGCCGGATCCCAATCCCTCTCGGCGGCGTGGTGCAGGGGCGTCCTGCCCCGCAGGTCCCGCGCATTGATCTCCGCGCCGACCGCCACGAGCATTGTGACTATCCGCACCCCGGAGTGGATGGCTGCGAGATGCAAGGGGGTAAAGCCACCATACACGCCGGAGTACATGAAGAGGTCAAAGGTACTGTCGGTTCTAGCGTTGACATCCGCGCCGGCTTCCAGGCAGGCAACTACGCTCTCGGCTGTGGCGTTGCGGAAGAAGTCTCTCGTATTCCAGTCGTCGCAGTCTTCCTGCGCGGAGGCGGGCACGGGCAGGAGGGCAAGCGCCAGGATCGCCGCCAACCGAGCACTCATCTCCATTCCTTCCGACCGATTCCCTGTGGACCCGTCCGTGGTGCACCCCGGCGTCCCCTGGCAGATAATCTCTGCGCCGGCCACCCTCGAAGAAACTACCCGCTCTGCCATGGCTGCGGCCACTCCCGCCACGGCCCAACACGGGTCACCACACCCTCCCACATGTAAATCACAGTTTCCAAAATGACAACTGGAGGTGACATTCTGAGGCTCGCATGCCCAACTGGACCCCCTCAGCAGCCCGACAACCCCGGGAGCCCGCGACACGCCCACGCACCCCCATCCCGTCACCCCCCGGACCGCTTCACCACCTCAAGCTCCTGCAGCGCCCTGTTTTCCCTCGCGTAGTCCATGGGGGTCCTGCCGTAGTCGTCGAGGGCAGCGGGATCGGCCCCTGCGTCCAGCAGCATCATGAAGGCGGCGGGATTCGCCTTTGCCGCCAGGTGCAGCGGCGTTCGGTCGCGGCTGGTCGTCCAACAGCATCTGTCCCACACTTCCGCCCGCGCATTGACGTCCGCTCCGCCCTCGATCAGCAACGCCACCACCACCGGATTCGACTCGTTCCCCGCAGCCTGGTGCAGCGGAGTCCCGGTGCCTCTGCCGCTCACCGCGTTGACATTCGCACCCGCGTCAAGGAGCGCGGCCGTCACGGCGGGGTTCCCGTTCGAGACCGCAAGATGCAGGGGCGTGTAGTCCCAACCCCAGTCGATGGAGAACCCACTGGCCCATGCGTCGACTTCGGCGCCCGCATCGAGAAGCATCCCGATCATGTCCGGGTTGTCGTTACTCTGTGCGGCCCGGTGCAGGGGCGCGTAGTCGTCTCCGTCCCGGGCGTTGACGTCGGCTCCGGCCTGTACCAGCAGAGCGACGACTGCCGGGTCGGAAGCCCACGCAGCCGCCAAGTGAAGGGGCGTCGAACCTCCCCCGGACAGCGCATTGACATCCGCCCCGGCATCGAGGCAGGCCGCGACGATGTCGGTCGCAGCGATGTGGAAGAAGGTGCGGGTCCGCCATCTGTCACAACCCGTGGGGTCGGCCACGCTGCCCGAGTCATCCTGGGCATCGGGGGCGGCGCCCAGTTCGAGCAGTGTGGCTACAACGCGGGGCTTGTCGCGTCCAAGCGCCCAGTGCAGGGGGGTCCGGCCCAGTGAATCCGTTGCGTGCAGGTCCGCTCCGGCCTCTGCCAGCAACGAGACCACGGCGGCGATGCCGTCTTGCGCAGCCTGGTGCAGCGGCGTACTGCCGGCCGGAGCGCGCGCGTTGATGTCGGCTCCGGCCTCAAGGAGCGCCCTGACCAGGGCCGTCCCGGTGTTTCCGCGCGACCGCCAGACGGCGTCGAAAAGCGGGGTGTTTCCGTACCGGTCCCGCGCTTCCAGGTCCGCACCGGCCTCGACGAACGCGGCAATGACCCGGTCGAAGGGGTAGCCGGCCTGGTTGATGACATCGGACGCCAGCCGGTGAAGTGGCGTCTCGCCGTACTCGTTGCGGGCATGCACATCCGCACCGGCCTGCAGACAGCCGATCACACCTTCCCATGGGGCCGACCGGAAGAAGCCGGACTCCGTCCAGTCGCAAACCGCCGGGCGGGGCGCCCGGCCCAGGTCGTCCACCACAAGAGGGTCGGCGCCGAGCGTCAGCAACTTGTCGGCGACCGGCTCGTGACGGTTGCTCGTGGCCACGTGCAGCGGTGTTTCGCCGCGCTCGTTGCGGGCATTGACGTCCGCGCCGGAGGCCGCCAGGGCGGCGACCATCACGGTATCGAGGTCGGGCGATGTCCGGTGCAGCCGGCCCAAGACCGGGGGCCACATCGCGGCCAGGTGCAGGGGTGTGTCGCCGTCCTCGGTCCGGACATGCACATCCGCGCCCGCCTCGAGCAGGGCGTCCACATTGGAGTACTCCTTCCACTCGACCGCCACGTGGAGTGGCGTCGCGCCGCTGTTGTCCTGTGCGTTCACGGCGGCTCCGGCCGCTGCAAGAGCGGCAATCGTCCCGGGTCCACCACTGAGAGCCGCTCTGTGAAGGGGCGATCGGCAGAAGCGGTCGCCGGTGTTCACGTCCGCACCCGCCGCCACCAGAATCGAGATGAGCTCGGGGTTGTCCCCGAGTTCCGCAGCCTGGCACAGGACGGTCGGCGTACCGGCGTCCGCACCGAGATCCAGGAGACGGCGGACGACTTCCGTGACCCTGTCGGCCGGCGGCTCCTCGTGTGGTGGCCCCCAGGCGCCGAGAGCGGCAAGCAGCACGGTGCCGCCTCTCTCGTTTTGGTCGTTCACGTCCGCGCCGGCTTCAACGAGGGTCTCGAGCACCGCGGGATTCCGGAAGCCTCCGAAAGCCGCCTGGAGCAAGGGAGAATTTCCGTCCGAGTCGCGTGCGTGGATGTCGGCCCCGGCCGCGAGCAGCAGGCCGACGGTACGGCCCTCCATGACCCTCCGCCCGCCCGCGGCGTGATGCAGCGGAGTCACCCCGTTGTTGTCGCGAGCGTTCACGTCGGCACCGGCTTCCAGCAGAAGGGTCACGACGGCGGGGTCCTCGGTGGCGGGGGACGCACCGGTATCTCCCCCCCTCTCCCGGATCGCGAGAAGGAGTGGGGTATTCCCGCTTTCGTCGCGCGCGTTCACGTCCTCGCCGTCGGCCAGGCAGCCGGCGGTGGCCTCGGCGGTGGCGGTGCGGGCGAACACCGTTGTGTTCCAGTAGGCGCAGTCCATGGGATCGGCGACTTCGCCCCTGTCGTTGACCAGGGTGCGGTCGGCGCCGAGTTCCACCAGACGGAGGGCCACGGCGGGGTTCGGGTTGTGCCAGGAGGCATGCAGGGGAGTGTTCCCTTCACCGTCGCGTGCGTTCACATCTGCTCCGGCTTCCACCAGCTCCGCGACGACCGCCGGGTCTCGATATGCGGCGGCGGCCATGTGCAGCGGTGTGGCCCCACGCCGGTTCCGCGCGTCGACATCCGCTCCGGCCGCCAGCAGTGCGGTGATGACCGTGCGGTCCCACGAGTAGCGGGCTGCGAAATGAAGGGGGGTGTTACCGCGTTCCTCGGGCGACCAGGTGCTGTCGCTTATGGCATTCACGTCCGCCCCGGCCTCCAGGCAGGCCGTCACGGTCGCGGCGGTGGCTTCGATGTAGAAGGTGCTTTTGTTCCAGTTCTCGCAGTTTTCCTGCGCGGACGCGGGCGAGGCGAAGAGGGCGAGTGTCCAGGCTGCCGTGAATCGTGCGATCATCTTCGTTTCTTCCAGCGGTCGTCCCGCATCAGCTTGATATGTAAACTATAGTCGACCAAATGACAACTTGACTTGACATCCACCGGGCCAGTCAACCCCCGGACCGTTTCACCACCTCCAGCTCCTGCAGCGTCTTCTGCTCCCGGGCATGGTCCAGTGGGGTCTTGCCCTCGATGTCGATGGCTGCCGGATCGGCTCCCGCTTCCAGCAGGGCCATGAAGACGGGGGCGTTCCCCTTCCTGGCCGCCACATGGAGGGGCGTCATGTCGCGGCCGTTCGGCTGGCGCCAGCCCAGGTAGGTCGCGCGCGCCTCGATGTCCGCTCCCGCCGCCAGCAGCAGGGCTACGGCCTCAGGGGTCTCCGCGTCATGCAGGGGGGTCGGGCCATCGTTTTGCCGCGCATGAATATCCGCTCCCGCTTCGATCAGCGCCGCGGCGACGGCCGGGTTCGGGTTCCTCTGCACGGCAAAGTGCAGCGGCGTCCAGCCGTGGGGGCTGTGGATGCCCGGGACCCACACGTCCAGCTCCGTACCGGATTCGGCCAGCGCCGCGATCATGGCCGGATCGTCGGTATTCTGCGCGGCCGCGTGCAACGGCGATCCGCCGGAGTCATCCAGCGCGTTCACGTCGGCCCCGTCCCGCACGAGGAGCGAGACGATCGCGGGATCCCGGGCCCATACCGACGCGAAGTGGAGCGGTGTCGAACCAGGCATCTGATTCCTCCAGACAACCGTGTAGACAGTCCTGGCGTTCACGTCGGCCCCGCCCTCGAGGCAACCGGCAACCGTCTCGATTGGCGCCAAGTGGAAGAAGGTGGCGGTGTTGAACCTGGCGCAGTCCACGGGGTTCGCCACGTGCCCCGAGTCATCCCGTGCACCGACATCGGCCCCGAGCTCGATCAGCCTGGCCGCGATGGCCGGGTTGTCGATCCGCAGGGCGTGGTGCAGCGCGGTTCGGCCCCCTTCGTCCGTGGCATGGATGTCGGCCCCGGCCCCGACCAGCAGTGAGACAAGGGAGTCGTTGTCCGGCGACAGCGCACCCGCAGCCCGCTGCAACGGCGTTCCACCACGGTTGTCGCGGGCGTTCACTTCCGCCCCCGCCTCCAGAAGTACCCGCGCGACAAGGGCGGTCCAATTGGAGATCCTTCCCGCCGCGTAGTGCAGCGGAGTACTGCCTCCGCGGTCCGTCGCGTTCACATCCGCTCCGGCCTCGACAAACGCGGCGATGACCCGGGCGAAGGGGGTAGTCGCCCGGTTCCCCAAAGCTGGGCCAGGGGAGCCGGGAAGGCTGCGGAGCTTCGGACACCAGCCGGTGCAGTGGCGTCTCGCCCGACTCGCCGTGCGCATGGACGTCGGCTCCGGCCTGCAGACAACCGAGCACGCTCTCCCACGAGGCAAACTGGAAGAACTGGCGCCTCGTCCAGTTGCAAACCGTGGGCCGCGGGGCTCGACCCAGGCCGTCGGCCGCCAGCGGGTCGGCCCCCAGCGCCAGGAGCCTGTCCACGACCGGTTGGTGACGGTTTCTGGTGGCCACGTGCAGCGGTGTCTCGCCGCGGTGGTTGCGGGCGTTGACGTCGGCGCCGGCGGCGACCAGCGAGATGACCATGAGCGTGTCGGGTCGCTGGTCGTCCTCACGGCTGCCAAATCTCCGCGGCCACTTTGCCGCCATGTGCAGGGGTGTGTTCCCGTCCTCGATCAGGGCATGCACGTCGGCGCCGGCCTCGATCAGCGCGGCCGCGTTGGCGGGTATCTTCCACTCGATCGCCCCGTGGAGTGGCGTCCTGCCGCGGTCGTCCCGGGCGTTCACCTCGGCCCCGGCCGCGACAAGAGCCGCGATCACCCCGGGCCCACCGATGGAGGCCGCCGCGTGAAGGGGCGATCGGCCAGCGCGGGAACGGCCGTTTACGTCAGCCCCTGCGTCAAGCAGAACCGCGATGAGTTCGAAGTCGTCGTCTGAACGCGCGGCATGGTGCAAGGGGGGGGACACCAACCCCGGCTCGTTGGCGTCCGCGCCGAGATCCAGGAGCCTTCCAACGACCTCGACGAGTCGGTCGGTCGGGTATCTGAGAGTACGCTCCAGGACGGTTTCCCCCCGCTCGTTCCGGTCATTCACGTCCGCGCCGGCCTCGCCCAGGATCTCGAGAATCTCGGGTTTCCGGAAGCCTCGCTCGGCCGCCATGAGCAGCGGAGTCTCGCCCTCGGTGTCGCGGGCGTGGATGTCCGCCCCCGCCTCGAGCAGCATTGCCACCGTCTCCACGCCCTCCGCCGAGGCCGCATGGTGCAACGGGCTGTTGCCATTCAGGTCACGGGCGTGGATGTCCGCCCCCGCGGCCAGCAGCGCGGCCACGGCGGCGGGGGTTTCGACGTGATCGTACCGATTCCACGCTGTTTCCACGCGCTTGCCCGCGGCAGCGTGGTGCAGAGCGGTGTTTCGCACGTTGGCCCGAGCGTTCACATCCGCGCCGGCTTCCAGCAGGACCGTCACGACGGCGGTCATTTCGGTCCCGGAGCCCCCACCGGTGCCGGCCCCCCCGTGGAGGGTGGCGAGCAGTAGTGGCGTGTACTCGTCCTCGTCGCGCGCGTTCACATCCGCTCCGGCCGCCAGGCAGGCAGCAGTGGCATGCGCCGTGGCGACGCGGGCGAATACCTCCGTGTTCCAGTAGCTGCAGTCCATGGGATTGGCGACCCGTCCCGAGTCGTTGACCGGAGTGGGGTCCGCTCCGAGCTCCAGCAGCTGATGGGCCACAGCGGGGTTCGTGTTGCTCCAGGATGCGTGCAGGGGCGTGTTCCCTTCGCTGTCCCGGGCGTTCAGATCCGCTCCCGCCTCCACCAGTTCCGCGATGACGGCCGGGTTCCGGTTCCGCCCGGCGGCCCAGTGCAGGGGCGTCTCGCCATCAAGGTCCCGCGCATCAACCTCCGCACCGGCCGCCAGCAGCACCGTAACGAGGTCCTCCGAGGAGTAGATGGTTGCGAAATGCAGGGGCGTGTAGTGACCGAAGATGCCGGAAAAGGAGAAGCTGTCAAAGGTGCTGTCGGTTCTCGCATTGACATCCGCCCCGGCCTCCAGGCACGCCACTACGCTCTCGGCGGTGGCGTCGCGGAAGAAGTCGCTCGTGTTCCAGTTCTCGCAGTCTTCCTGCGCGGACGCGTCCGCCACGCCCGCCGCGGCAAGTGCAGCGGCTACGCCAACGGGCATCAGGATTCTCATTGCTGCCTCCGAACCGTTGCATTCCCGGCATCAACACCCGGTCCCCCGGCAAGGATGTCGGCCCTTTGGCCCGCAAGCAAGAATCCTGTGGACGAATCCCTGGGTCTCACCGACCGCAAACCGGCAACCCGCGGCTCACCCCTCCCGCCGCAGCGGCCACACCGCCACCTGCACCACCCCCCGCTCCCCCAACCTCCTCCCCAGCACGTAGTCGGC
>VXOC01000042.1 GCA_009840215.1 Gemmatimonadota bacterium
GGAGGGTCGGGGGCGACCATTCGTGAACGGCGACGATATCGCGGCACAGCTCAACCCCGACGATCCGGCCGCGGCCGCACAGGAGGCCGGACGGATCGCGCTTCGGCGAATGGAGGCGCACGTCGCAAGCGGAACCGACTTTGCGGTAGAGACCACGCTGAGCGGCCGGGCCTATGCGAGGCGGATCCGGCACTGGCAGGAGCGGGGTTACCGCGTCGCGATAATCTATCTTCGGCTGCCTTCGGCCGAGTACGCGGTCGAACGGGTGGCCCAGCGGGTGGCGGAAGGAGGGCACGACATCCCCGAGGCCGTCGTTCGCCGCCGCTTCGATCGCGGTTGGGCGAACTTTCGCGGCCTGTACCGGGAAGTTGCCGACGAATGGCTGGTGTACGACAGTTCGGTGCGTCCGCCGCTGCTCATGGAGGAGTCGCCGGGGTGGCAGGGTGTCCGCGAGCCAGGGGCTGCCGGGCGATCGATGGTGGGTGGAGACGTCGAATCGCCCCGGGCGACGGCCGACCGGGGACGCGACTATGAATCGACCGGGAGATCAGAGATGACAGGACGACCGGGCAGGTTCCCGAAGGGCGAGCCGTCGGTGAAGAGCGTTACCGCCGCACTCGCCAGGGCGCAGGAGGTGGCGATGGCGCGGGCAAATGCGGTGCGGGGTGGGGGGGGCGCGAGGGAGTCGGCCGACGATGCTGGGACGGCGGCACGGCATGTGGATCCGGCGTCGGCAGCGGAGGGCGACGCCGCCGGCCCGGGTGAAGAAGCGGGCTAGTTGCCGAAGAGATCGGCGTTGGTGCCTGTGCGGTACGCCCGTGCGCCCCCCACGGTCGCACGGGTTCGGGCATGTAGAGGCGTGCCCTTGTCGCTCGTGATCTATCAAATGATAGGAGCCAACGACCGTGTTCTAAGGTCGCTCCGTCTTGCGTCCGCCGGTGGATCCCGACGACAAGAAGCTGAACAGTGACTTCCTGAATGCTGAGCTTCTTCCGCCTCCTTCCGGGAACGTCTACACCACGCTGCACGACAGGGATTTCACGCGGCGCCACCGGGCTTTGCTGAATCGACGGGACATGTGCCCCAGACCACCGTCCCAGGTCCAGCGATGAACCCCACCCCCTGGCACCAGATCGTCCGCCTCAAACCCGAACTCCGCTCCGGCGAGCTCTCCCTCGCCGAGTTCGCCGCCGATCTCCACGAGGTCGTCACCGGGGCCGGACGCCGCCCCATCTACGAGGACCCCGCGAAATTCTTCGCGCTCACCTACCCTACCCACGCCCTCCGGGACCTCGTCAAGGACATTGCCGCCCGGCTCGCCGGCCAGAGCGCCAAGGCGGTCCGCCAACTCGAGATGACCTACGGGGGCGGCAAGACCCACACGCTCATCACACTCCACCACCTCTTCCACCAGGCGGAGTCCCTGCCCGACCTTGCCTCGGTCCGCGAGTTCCGCGAACACGCCGACCATCCCTTCGCCCGGGCGGCCACGGCCGCACTATGCTTCGACAAGATCGACGTCGAGAAGGGAATCGAAGGCACCCGAGGCCCGAACGGCGAGACACGCACGCTCAAGCACCCGTGGAGCGTCCTGGCCTTCCAGCTCGCGGGGACCGACGGCCTGCGAATTCTCCATGGAGACGACCTCGACGAAGAACGCGACACACCGCCCGCCGAGCCTCTGCTGGTCAAGCTCATCGAACGGCAGCAGCGGGACGGCTCTGCCACGCTGATCCTCCTGGACGAGGTCATGATGTACGCTCGCTCGCGTGCCATCGGCGGAGGCGACTGGCTGGCGCACCTCCGGAACTTCTTCCAGTACCTGACGCAAGCCGCGGCCAAGATCGACCGGGCGGCGATCGTCGCCTCCCTTCTCGCCACCGAACCCGGCAGGCAGAACGACCCCTTGGGCAAAGGAATACTGCGCAATCTGGCGGACATATTCCGGCGCCAGAGCGAAGAAGGCGTCCAACCCGTCCAGAAGGAAGACGTGGCCGAGGTCCTCGCCCGCCGTTTCTTCGAGCCGGACAGCGTTCGTGACCGCGGCGCATACAAGCCGCACGTCATCGGCATCGTGAAGGGCATCGCGAAGCTCGACGAGACGACCGGTAAGGCAAGGAAGGAAGCCGAGAAGCGCTTCCTCGACAGCTTCCCGTTCCACCCCGATCTCACGGATGTGTTCTACAGCCGCTGGACTCAGATCGAAGGCTTCCAGCGTACCCGTGGCATTCTCCGGACACTCGCAACCGCCCTCCGGGACGCCGAGCCGTGGGACCGCAGTCCGATCGTGGGCCCGGCCGTCCTTCTAGCCAAGCCCGGCGCGCCCACCGTCTCCGAAGCGATGCGCGAGCTGGCGAAACCCGCGACGATGGACAGCGTGGAGGGCAAGAGGACGGAGTGGGTCCCGCTGCTTGAGGCGGAATTCGACAAGGCCCGCGAAATCCAGCAGGAGTTCAGGTCCCTCTCGGCGGCCCGCGAAGTGGAGCAGGCGGTCGTGGCGGTGTTCCTGCATTCGCAGCCCGTCGGCTCCAAGGCGCACACGCCCGAACTGCTCCGCCTCGTCGGCGGCTCCGCGCCGGACGCCATCGAGTTGGAGAAGGGACTGCGCCGCTGGCGGGACACGTCCTGGTTCCTGGACGACGACGACATCGGAGACGATCCCGCCGAGTTCGGGGGCGAGCAGCCGCTGCCGCGGTCCTGGCGCCTCGGCAACGCCCCCAACCTCAAACAGATGCACGACGAAGCCTGTCGCAATCGCGTGACCGACGCCATGGTCGAAGACCGACTCGAAGCGGTGATTCGCAAGACGAAGTCGCTCACCAACGGTGCTTCGGCGGCGGGCGCACGCGTGCACCTGCTCCCGAAGGCGCCCAGGGACGTCCCTGACGACGGCGAATTCCGCTATGTGATCCTCGGGCCCGGCGCGGTATCGGCTTCAGGCAAGCCCAGCGGCGCCGCCCGGGCGTTTCTCGATCACACGACGGGTCCTCACAGACCCCGGGTCTACCGAAACGCGCTCGTGGCGGCGGTACCCTCCCGCGAGGGGTTGGACGCGGCGCGGGCGAGAGTTCGGAGCCTGCTCGGCTGGGAGGATGTTGCCGGACAGCTGCAAAGGCAGGCGGTCGACCCGTTGCGGGCGGAGCGGCTGCGCCGACAGATCGCACGTGCCGGACGTGAGGTGCCCGGCGTTGTTCGCCAGGCCTACGGAATCGTGGTGACCGTCGATGACGCCAACCGGGTGCACGCCTTCAAGCTGCAGGCCAGCGGCAATCCCCTGTTCGAGGAGATCAAGGGAGACCGCAAGGCGCGGATCAAGGACACGCCCGTGAACGCGGAAGCGCTGGTCCCCGGTGGCCCGTACGACCTTTGGCGGGAAGGCGAGGAGTCCCGGTTCGCAAACCAGCTCGCCGAATCGTTCGCCCGGTATCCGCACCTCCCGAAGGTCCTCAGGCCCAATCTGGTCACGGACACGGTGCTCGCGGGGGTGCGGCAGGGCCTCTTCGTGGCCCGGCAGCCCCGGCCGGATGGCAGCAACCGCACCTGGTGGCGCGAACCGGTGGACCCCGTCGCCGTCGAGGACAAGGCCCTGGAAATCGTCCTGCCGGAGAAAGCACGGCTGGCCAGTTTGAACCCGGGCCTGCTCGCCCCAGGCAATCTGCCTGATTTGTGGAAGCCGGCTACGGATGACGCCGGCCAGCGGCTGCGGGTCGCGACCCTGTTGGAGTATTTCTCAGGAAGCCGCGTTGCGACAAATTCCACGCGAGGGCTACGAAGAGCAGGCGGCAATCCCCGCCTGCGACCCCGATCTCGTGCTGGAAGCCGTCGGCACGGCGGTCGAAAGGGGAGTCGTCTGGATAACGAACCCTCCCGCGACGTTCTGGAAGGAGGCCGTCCCCCCCGGAACGCTCAACCCGGCGGCGTAACTGCGCCCGCCGCCGGATCGCGTCGAGCCCCGGCACCTGACGGAGGAAACCGTCCCGACCGCTTGGTCCGGGAACCGCACAAACGGTCTCGCCCTGACCCAAGCCCTATGCCAGAAGAGGTCTTCGGCGGTTCCCTGGGGAATGGTCCGCGAAGGCATCGGCGACGCCGTCAAGGGGCGATGGCTCGGCCTCGTCAAGGACAGCGGTCCGATTGAGTGCACCTACGATCAGGCCGGGCGGGTTGTCCTCGAGAAGCCCAAGGTGGGGCCGAAGCCCCAACCGACATCCGAGCAGGCCCCGGCCAAGCTGGACGCAGGGCAGGTTCAGGATCTCGCGGACCGGATACCGGAGCTGCTCGGGTCGGTCGGCGCGGCGGAGCTGCGATTCGGGGTGTCGGTGAGTGCCGTCGGCGAGCTTCCGGATGGAGCCCGGGAGAAGGTGGACGAGATACTGGCCGACGTGGCGGAGGATCTGAAGCTCGGAGACTGACGCTTCGAGTTTGACCCCGGGTCCTCGCTAGCATCCTCGAATGACGTTCCGGGATGGCGGGACCAAAGGGTCACCACCCCCTGTAGGGTCTCCAAGTCGAGGCAGGCGGATGGTGATCAGGATCGCGTCGCAAGACAAGTTTCGGATTGAACGACAAACCGCAAGACGTTCTTCAATTCAAAGCTGATATCGTAAGACGACTCGATCAGGCACCGCCGGAATCGCCTCGCGTCATGCGTCATGGCAGCCTTGGGCGCTGAGTGACTGTGGCGGGCAGCGCGCGCACGGTGCACCTTTCGTAGATGCTCTTCGTTCTCAACCCGTCCAGGCGCCATCGCCCCCGCGGGCAGCTTGCCACGACCGCCCTGCTGGTCCTGGCAACGCTGGCCGCCACCTTCGCCGATGGCGCCGCCCAGGACGCCGCCGGCTTCGAGCACCTGCGCGCCGGCCGCTACGACGACGCCGTGAAGACCCTGCGCTCCGAGGCACTTGACGGAAACCGCGCCGCCCTCTCCGGGTGGGTCACCGCGCTCCGCGAGACCGGGGACTACGACGGTGCGGTGAAGGCGGCCGAACGAGGCGTGGAGCGCGGCATTGAAGGCGCGCGTGCCCTTCTCGGCGCCGCCCTGATGGAGGTGGGACGCGTCGCCGAGGCCAGAACCGCGCTCTCCGCCGGTGTGCGGGAACCCGGTGCCGCCGGCGCCCTGGCCCGCGTCGAACTGGGCATCCTCGAATACCGCCATGGCGACCGCGAGGCCGCCCGCGGCCTCTTCGACGGCTTCATCGACTACTACAACGACGCGCGCGATCTCTCCGCGGCCGAACTCACGGCGGTGGGCCGGGCGATGATCCACCTGTCGCGCTGGGACTACGAGTACGCGCACGACGCGCTCCCGGCACTCGACGAGGCCATCGCGGCCGGCCCGCCGGATCACGCCGCGCAGCTGGCGGTTGGGGAACTCTTCCTGGAGCGGTACGACGCGCGCCAGGCGGCGGAAGCGTTCCAGACCGTCCTCGCCGAAAACCCCTCCCACCCGGGCGCGCTGCTGGGGTTCGCCCGCGTCGCCCGACTCGAAGGGGGCGGCGACGCGGCGGGGGCGATCGAGGCCGCGTTCGCCACCAACCCCAATCTGGTCGGCGCCCGAACGCTTCTCGCCCGTCTGCGACTGCTGGGAGGAAACCGGAGCGAGGCCCTGGAGGAAGCCGAGCGCGCGCTCGAGGTCAATCCCGCCGACCTGGAGGCGCTCGGCACGCGGGCCGCGATCCTTCGGCTCGACGGGGACGAGCAGGGCTTCCGCGCGGCCATGGAGACGATCCGCGCGGCCTCCCCCGTGCCCACCGCATCGCTTCTCCTGTTGTCGGAACTGCACTCCGATCACCGGAAGTACGAGGACGCGCTCGCCTTCGCACGGGACGCCGCCTCGGCCGACCCCGACAGCTGGACCGCGTGGGGCCTCATGGGGCTCAACCAGGTCCGTCTGGGCCGGGTCGAGGCGGGCCGGGAAAACCTGGAGAAGGCGTTCGCGGGCGATCCCTTCAACCTCTGGTTCAAGAACACCCTAGACCTGCTGGACACCTTCGTCGACTACCGAGTCATCGAGACGCCGCACTTCCAGCTGGTGCTCCACGAGTCCGAGGCCGACCTGCTCATGCCGTACATCGTGCCCGTCGCCGAACGCGCCTGGCGCGAGATGTCGGCGCGGTACGGCTACGCCCCCGACGAGCCGATCCGTGTCGAGGTCTACCCGCACCACGCCGATTTCTCGGTGCGCACCGTCGGGTTGGTGGGGATCGGGGCGCTGGGGGTCAGCTTCGGGCCCGCGCTCGCCATGGATTCGCCCGCGGCGCGCAACCGGGGGAACTTCAACTGGGCCTCGACGCTCTGGCACGAGATCGCGCACTCCTTCCACATCGGCGTATCCGACAGCGAGGTGCCGAGGTGGTTCTCCGAGGGGCTCGCGGTGCACGAGCAGCGCAAGGCGGACCCGGGCTGGGGGCACCAGGCGGGAATGAGCTTCGTCGCGTCGCTGGCGGCGGGCGAACTGCGGCCGGTGAGCGAACTCGACCGGGGGTTCTCCAACCCGCGCCATCCGGGCGAGGTGCGGGACAGCTACTACCAGGCGTCGCTGGTTTTCGAGGTGATCGAGGAGCGGCACGGGTTTCCGGCCATCGTGGCCATGCTGCATGCGTACCGTGACGGTGCGACCAACGAAGAGGCGTTCGAGAGGGCGCTGGGGGTCGACCTCGGCGACTTCGACAGGGACTTCGACGACTTCCTGAAGGCACGGTTCGCGGCGGCGATCCGGTCGGTGGGAGCCGAGCGGGAGGAGACCCCGGAGCCGGCGGAGGTGGTGGCGATGCCCGACCTCATCCCCGACATCGCCACGCTGGAGGCCGCGGTCGCGCGGGACCCCGGCCGTTTCGCGCCCCGCATGGCCCTCGGACAGGCCCTGTTCCGGGACGGTCGCGGCGCCGAGGCCGCGCCGCACTTCAAGGCCGCGATCGAGCTCTTTCCCCAGTACGGCGGCCCCGACGGCGCGCACTGGTTCCTGGGCCGCATCCGGGAGGAGGAGGGCGACACAGCGGCGGCCGTCGCGCACTACCGCGCCCTCCTCGCCCTCAACGAGAGCCACTACGACGCGCGCGTCGCGCTGGGCGCCCTGCTGAGCGGCGGCGGGGACGGGGCGGGGGCCGCCGAAGTGCTGCGCCAGCTCGCGTACATCCACCCGTACGAGATCACCGATCACGAGCACCTGGCCGCGCTCATGGAAGAGGTGGGCGACCTCGACGGCGCGATCGCGGAACGGCGCGCGGTTCTCGCCCTCCGTCCGGTCGACCGCGCGGTGGCACACTACCAGATCGCCCGCTTGCTTCACCTCAAGGGCGATCGCGGGGCGGCCCGCAGCGCGGTCCTCGCGGCGCTGGAGATCGCCCCGAACTACGAGGACGCCCTCGACCTGCTGCTGGAGTTGCGGCGCGGAGGGTCGCGGCGGTGAGCGCTTCGAGAGTCACCCTCCCGGCCCTGTTCGCGGGACTCGGCACCTTGGCCGCGGGCGTGGCGGCCCTCGCCGTTGCCCGCCCGGGGTCAATCGCTGTCGAGCCCGTGGCAGCCATCCCCCATGCAACCCCCCAGGAGTTCCCCACCGTCTCCTACGACGGAACCTTTACCTTCGTGCGGGTCCGCTTCAACGCGGGGCGGCGGAGCTTCGGCGGCTTCGGCCGTGCCCGCAACCCCGGGTGGGCCCACGACTATCCCTACGCCGACGAGAACTTCATCAAGATCCTCGACGAGGTGACGCTGCTGGGCCCCAACACCGAAGGCACCAACGTGATCGACGCCGGCGATCCCGAGCTGCACAGCTACCCGATCGCGTACGTGTCGGAGCCGGGCGGATGGGCGCCCACCCAGGCCGAGCTGGACAACATCGCCGCCTACCTTGGCAAGGGGGGCTTCCTGATCCTCGACGACTTCCGCAGCAACCGCGAATGGGCAAACGTGGAGGCCATCTTCAACGTCGTCCTCCCCGGCCACAGCTTCCGCATCCTCGAGCTGGAGGAGCCCATCTTCAACTCGTTCTTCCAGATCGAGACCCTTGACCTTCCCCCGCCGACCTTCCCGCAGTACCGTCCCATCTTCCTCGGGCTCCACGAGGACAACGATCCCGAAGGACGCCTGATGGTCATCGCCAACTTCAACAACGACATCGGCGACTACTGGGAGTACTCGGACATGGGCTACTATCCCATCGATCTGTCTAACGAAGCCTACAAGTTCGGTGTCAACTATGTGATCTATGCGATGAACCGCTGAGTCCACCGATCAAGTCCCCAACCGAAGACCCCCAGAGGTAACCCCTTGTCAACCGACACCGTGACCCCCGCCACCACCGAGCCCCAGGCCGACGTCGCCCTCGCCAGACGCATCCAGGAAGGCCGCGAGAAGATCCTTTCCGAGGTCCGCAAGATCATCATCGGGCAGGACGAAGCCGTCGAGCACGTGCTGCTCACGCTCCTGGTGGGCGGCAACAGCCTGATCGTGGGCGTGCCCGGGCTGGCCAAGACGCTGCTCATCCACTCGATCGCGCAGGTGCTGGACCTGAACTTCTCGCGCATCCAGTTCACCCCGGACCTGATGCCGTCGGACATCACCGGCACCGACATCATCCAGCAGCAGGGGGACGGGAGCCGCGAGCTGGTCTTCACGCCCGGGCCGATCTTCGCGAACGTGGTGCTCGCCGACGAGATCAACCGCACGCCGCCCAAGACCCAGGCCGCACTGCTCGAGGCCATGCAGGAACACCGGGTCACCGTGCAGGCCCAGACCTACGAGCTGGATCCGCCCTTCTACGTCTTCGCCACGCAGAACCCGATCGAGCTGGAGGGGACGTACCCGCTGCCGGAGGCGCAGCTGGACCGCTTCATGTTCCACATCCGCATGGACCACCTGGAGGAGGAGGAGGAGATGGAGGTGGTGCGGGAGACCACCGACGAGGTCGAGCCGGAGCTGCACGCGGTGGTGTCACAAGAGGACATGATCGCGTTCCAGGACCTGGTGCGGCGCGTTCCGGTCGCCGAGCCGGTCATGCGCTACGCGGTCGGCCTGGTGCGGGCCAGCCGGCCGAACCCGAACGGAGGGCTCGACTTCATCAAGAAGTGGGTCGCGCACGGGGCCAGCGTGCGGGCGGCGCAGTACCTGATCCTGGGCGGCAAGGCGCGGGCGCTCACCCAGGGTCGCCTGACCGTCAGCTTCGACGACATCCGGGCGCTGGCGCTCCCTGTCATGCGGCACCGTGTCCTGACCAACTTCCACGCCGAGTCGGAGGGGCGCACCACCGACGAGCTGGTCACCATGCTCCTCGACTCCGTGCCTGTCCCCAGTTCGGGGATGTAGGGGACGAATGACCCGCGCGGTTCAGTCCCCGAACCCGGTCCGCAGGGGCCGTTAGCCGCCCATGGCCACTGCTGCGCGCACGTCGCGCAAGTCGTTCCTCGACCCCAATATCCTGGCCAGGATCGACAACCTGCAGCTGCTCGCCCGCACCGTGGTCGAGGGCTTCATGCAGGGGATCCACCGCTCGCCCTATCTGGGGGTGAGCATGGACTTCGCCGAGCACCGCCAGTACATGCCCGGCGACGACATCCGCCGGATCGACTGGCGTCTCTACGGCCGCACCGACCGCTTCTACATCAAGCAGTTCGAGGCGGAGACGAACGCGGACGTGGGGTTCCTGCTCGACACTTCCGCATCGATGGGGTACGGCTCGGGTGAAATCACCAAGCTGGACTACGGGCGTTTCCTGACCGCGAGCCTGGCCTGGTTCTCAGCCGGGCAGAAGGACCGGGTGGGACTGTACGCCTTCGACAGCGACGTGGTCGAGCACGTGCGGCCGTCCGCGGCCCACCTGGAGAAGGTGCTCCACGCGGTGGCGCGGGTGAAGGCCGAGCGTGCGGGCGCTTGGGACCGGCTGCTGGCGCGCGTGGCCAACACCTTCGTGCGCCGCGGCATCATGGTCGTCGTGTCGGATTTCTACGCCGATCCGGACGACATCGCGGAGAGGCTCGGCTTCTTCCGCGCGCAGGGGCATGACGTGGTGGCGTTCCAGATCCTCGACCCCGCCGAGATCGACTTCCCCTTCACGCAGGCCACCAACTTCCAGGATCTGGAGACGCACGCCGTCCTGCCGGTGAAGCCGGAGAAGTACACGGGCGCCTACCAGGAACAGATCCGGGGGCACATCGACGCGCTGGGCAAGGGCTTCGGCAAGCACGGGGTCGACCACGTCCTGCTGAACACCGCCGAGCCGCTCGACGAGGCGCTGTACGCGTACCTGGTCTTCCGCCAGAAGATGGTGCGGAGCCGGTAGCGCCCCGTGGGCTTCCTCACTCCGCTCTTCCTGATCGGCCTGGCCGGGCTCGCCATCCCGGTGCTGATCCACCTCACGCGCCAGGAGAAGGGGAAGCCGCTGCGCTTTCCGTCGCTGATGTTCCTCAGGCGGATCCCCTTCGAGGAGACTTCGAGGCGGCGCATCCGCCACTGGGTGCTGCTGGTGATGCGGCTGGCTGCGCTGGGGCTGTTGGTCGCCGCCTTCGCGCGGCCGTTCGTGCGGGGGGGGGCGCTCGCCTCCGTGGGGGGACCCGGGCCCGAAGAGGTGGTCATCCTCCTCGACCGGTCGTATTCGATGGACCTCGGCGACAACTGGGCACGGGCCGTCGACCACGCGAAGGACGTCGCAGCGGCGCTCCGGCCGCAGGACCGCGTCTCGCTCGTCACCTTTTCCGAGACGCCCCACCTGGTCCACCGCTCGATCAACGACCCGGCGCGCTTCGCGGCCACCCTGGACACGCTCCGTACGGGATCGCTGGCCACGCGTATTGGCCCGGCCGTTAAGCTCGCCCGCTCGACGCTCGCGGCCTCCGAACTGCCCCGCCAGCGCGTCGTCCTGATCAGCGACTTCCAGCGCACCGGGTGGCGCCCCGACCCCGACGCGACGCTCCCCGCCGAGGTGGTGATCGAGACGGTGGTGATGGGCGAAGAGGGGGTCGCGAACCTCGCGCTCACCGACCTGGAACTGGACCGCCAGTCGGCCGGGAATCGCGAACGCGTGACCGTTTCCGCCCGCCTGATCAACACCGGTGGGAGCGAGGCCACCACCGAAATCACCCTGTCCATCGACGACACCGACATCGGCACGGCCACCGTCACCGCGCCCGCCGGGGGAGCCGTCCCCGTCACCTTCGACCCCTTCACCCTCACGCACGCCTTCACCCGCGGCGAGGTGCGCGTCGCGGAGGCGCCCGGCACCGGACTCGGCGAGGACAACGTGCTGCACTTCGTGGCCTCGCCCGGCGGCGACCTCTCCGTGCTGATCGTGGATCCGCTCGGTGACGGGGACTCCAACCTGTACCTGCGGGGGGCGCTCGGAATCGCGGAGGGTGCCGGCTTCGGAACCGTGCTGACCCGGGGCGCACCCGGCGAGACCCAGTTGGCGGGCGCGGACGTGGTCGTTCTCAACGGCGGCCCCTTCCCGGGAGGCAACGCGGGCGACCGGCTCCGCGCCTTTGTCGAGGAAGGGGGTGGACTCCTTCTCGCGCTCGGCCAGCGGAGCGCCGTGCCATCGGTCCACGCCGAGTTCCTGCCCGCCACGGTCGGACCGGTGACCGAAGGCGCCGAGGAGCGCCGTCTCGGTTTCGTCGACTACGATCACGCGGTCTTCGAAGCCTTCATGGGTCCGCGCTCCGGCGACTTCTCGCAGGCCAGCTTCTACCGAACCCGCCGCCTCGAGGTCACTGACGGCCGCGTCACCGCGCAGTTCGACGACGGCACACCGGCACTGGTCGAGGGGAGGCGCGGCAAGGGTCGGATCCTGGTGTGGGCCTCGGGACTGGACCGTTTCTGGAACAACCTGGCGCTGCAGCCCGTGTACCTGCCCTTCGTGCACCACGTGACCAGGTTCCTTGGGGGGCGCGGTGAGGCCCAGCCGTGGCACCTCGCGGGCTCGACGGTCAACCTCTCCGCGCTGGCCGAAGCGGGCGCCACCCTCGAGATCCCTCCCGGCGCGGTGGCCATGGAGCCCGGGGGCGGCTCGGTAGCCCTGGACCCCGGGACATCGCTGCTGCGGCTGGCGAGCCGGGGAATCTGGGAGATCCGGCCCCCGGGAGATCGTCCCGAGCACCCAATGGCGGTGGCGGCCAACGTCGACGTGACCGAGTCGGACCTGGCCAGACTGGATGTCGAGGAGTTCGTGGGGGCGGTGGGGGGGGAGC
>VXOC01000191.1 GCA_009840215.1 Gemmatimonadota bacterium
ATCGATAGCTACCGCCGTCCATCCCCACCCCTCACCCCCCAACCCCGATGAGCCGACCACTGGCAGGCGTGATCATGGGATCGCGCAGCGACTGGACCACGATGAAGCACGCGTGCGACACGCTCGACGCGCTCGGGGTCCCTTACGAAACGCGCGTCGTGTCCGCGCACCGGACCCCGGACCTGCTCTTCGAATACGCCTCAGGGGCGGAGGAACGCGGCATCCGCGTGATCATCGCCGGAGCGGGAGGGGCGGCGCACCTGCCGGGAATGGTCGCGTCGAAGACGGTCCTCCCGGTCATCGGCGTGCCGGTGCAGTCGCGCGCCCTCAGGGGAATGGACTCGCTGCTGTCGATCGTGCAGATGCCGGGCGGGGTTCCCGTGGGGACGATGGCCATCGGAGAATCGGGGGCCACCAATGCCGGACTGCTGGCGGGGCGGATCCTGGGTGGGGAACACCCGGCGATAAGGGAAGCGGTCCGCGCCTGGGCCGGCGCCCGCACCGACGCGGTCCTGGCCGACCCGGACCCGCGCAAGCCCCCGCCCGGCGGCGAGGGAAGGTGAGGCCGAGGGGTCCACGGGCGCGCGGCACCCCGCCGTGGGGCGCGAAGCGCCGGTGAGGGTCGGAGTACTCGGCGGCGGCCAGCTCGGCCGCATGCTGGCCCTGGAGGGGATCCCGCTGGGACACCGTTTCACCTTTCTGGAGCCGGGACCCGACCCGCCCGCCGGCGCACTCGGCGCGGTGGTCGCGGCCCCCTACGACGACCTGGATGCGCTCGCACGGATCGCCGGGGAGGCGGACGTGGTCACCTACGAGTTCGAGAACGTGCCGGCCGCAAGCGCCGCCTACCTCGCCGAACGTGTCCCGGTTCTGCCACCGCCGCGGGCGCTGGGCGCGACGCAGGACCGCCTGGCCGAGAAACAAATGTTCCAAGACCTCGGCATCCCCACCGCCCCCTTCCACCCCCTCGACACCGCGGCCGACCTGGACCCCGCCCTCACCGCCACCGCCCTCCCCGCGGTCATCAAGGCCCGCCGTTTCGGCTACGATGGCAAGGGCCAGGCCGTCGCACGATCGCGCGCCGCCGCCGCCGCCGCCCTCGACGCCCTCGGCCCGGGCCTGATCGCCGAGCGGTTCGTCCGCTTCGAACGCGAGTTGAGCATCATCGCGGTACGGGGCCGGGACGGGAGCCGCGTCTTCTACCCGCTCACCGAAAACCACCACCGGGACGGCATCCTGCGCGCCAGCTACGCGCCTGCCCGGGAAACCGCACCCGCACTGCAGACCGCCGCCGAGGAGCTGGCCGGGCGCATCATGGACCAGCTGGATTACGTGGGAGTGCTCGCCATTGAACTCTTCGAGTCGGAGGGCCGTCTCCTCGCCAACGAGATGGCACCCCGGGTGCACAACTCGGGTCACTGGACGCTCGACGGCGCAGACATCAGCCAATTCGAAAACCACATCCGGGCCGCCACCGGACTCCCCCTTGCGCGGCCCGCCGTACCCGCCCCCGCCGCGATGCTCAACATCATCGGCGAGCTTCCCGGCGCGGCCGCCGTCGCCGCGGTCCCGGGCGCCCACCTCCACCTCTACGACAAGGCGCCGCGGCCGGGGCGGAAGCTCGGTCACGTCAACATCACCGGCCCCGACGAGGCGGCGGTCCGCGCGAGCGCCGAGCAGGTGTGGGCCCTGTTGCCGGGGGAGCTTCCCGTCCTCCCGGCGGGACGCCGACGCGGTTAGTTTTCCTTCTCCGTTCCATCAGGCTGGCCGTCACCTCAGCAGCTCATCACCACCCGACACTCAGTGGCCAGTCATCCTCCCCTGCCCCCCACCGAGGCTCCGGCCCATGCTCGACGAAATCAAGACCAGGATCTCCGAAGAGGTCGACACCCTCACCCACGAACTCAACGTGATCCTGCCGGAGCGCATCCGGAAGGCGGTCGAGCTGGGTGATCTGCGTGAAAACTCCGAGTACAAGAGCGCGCTGGAGCGCCAGCAGTTCGTGCAGGCGCGGATCGGGCACCTGGCCGGGCGCATGGCCGAGATCTCGAAGATCGACCTCACGGACATGCCCTCCGACCGGGTCGGCTTCGGGTCGCGGATCGAGGTGCGTGACCTGGCGCTGGGCGAGGTGGCCGGCTTCACGATCGTGGCCGGCGACTTCATCGACTTCGAGAAGGGCCATATTTCGCTGGATTCGCCGCTCGGACGGGGCTTCACCGGTGCACGCGAAGGCGACGAGGTCACGATCCGGCTGCCCGCGGGCGAGCGCCGCTTCGAGGTGCTGTCGGTGACCACCCTGCCGCAACAGCTGGCGGGGAGCGGCTGAACCGGGCCCATGACCAAGGGCGGCCCGGCGGGCCGAATCAGAACCCCGGCGGTTTCGGCACGCGGGCGATGATCATCCGCACCCGGCCGCTCCCGGTGAAGCGGAAGACGGCGGCGGCACCGGCGCTCGACGCCTCGAAGTCGTAGATGCGCGTCCCGTTGGACGTGACCTGACCGGTATAGCGCCTGGAAGCCGCAAGATCCACCGAGGACTGCGCATCCACATCGGTGTTGCCCGTGATCGTGACGGGCCACGGATAGCGCCCCGGCGGGTCGGGATTCGAGAAGACCTCGGTCGCAGTCGGAAAATCATAGTGTAGAAACCGCGGCACGGCATCGTCGGTGAGCCGGTTCTCGGCGCCGGCGACCGAGATCGCGGTCGCGAACTCCGCGAGCAGATCGGCCGAATTGTCACCCGTCACCCCGGCGATCCCCTCGATTCCGGGCATGGACAGCGAGTCGTTGAGTTGCAGGACCAGGGCCTCGTCGGCGCCCTGTGCCTCGTCGGCGCCCGCCATGGCCCGGTCCCGCAGGAACCGGTGGAAGTGCCACCCGCTCCCGTAGACGGTTGCATCGTCACCGGCCTCGAATGTGACCGCGTTGGGACGCGCCGACACGGCACGCACGACGCGCGCCATGATCTGGAAGGTCCCATAGACCTGCGCCCGGAGGTTGCGGTAGCCGTCGCGCACCATGTCGCCGGTAACGCGGGTGCCGAGAGCCGGTCCGCCCGCCCGCTCCCATGCGATCCGCGAACTCATCTCCTTGCCGATCTCCGCTCTCCCCTCCTCGATCCAGGTGGGATTGAAGACCCGCGCGCCGGGGGGGCGGCCCCGGACATGGTGGCTGCGCACGCGCTTGTAGAGCGAACTCACGTGCACCGCTTCGTGGACCATTCCCGAGTAGGCCCACTGGGTGTTGTCCAGCAGGAACGCGCCCCGGCTCATGTGGATGAGCTCCATCTCGTTGGAGGCGGCGCACTGGGTGGTGGTGAAGGTCATGTCCCCCGACCACACGAAGGCTCGCACGCCCGTCAGGGTGGGGTCGATCAGAACGGTGATCCTGCCGTTGTTGTCGACGTCGCTGACGCCGCCGAAATACCGCTCGATCACCTCGGCGCCGTGATCCGAGTAGAAGTCGATGATCCTGTTGGCATTCTGCACCGGCACCGGCACTGTGGTCCCCACCTCTTCGTATACCACGAGGTGGTCGTTCTCGGCGATCACATCCGCGACCACGGTGGTATCGACGACGCAGTTGTTGCCGGCGCCCCGCGCGTAGAGCCGGAAGGTGCGCGGGGTGGATCTCCCTGCCGGCGCCGCGCGCCGTGCCTCCTGTGCCGCGATGGCCTCGTCCAGCATCGTTCCCAGGCGGCCTTCGTCCGCGAGCCGGCGGTAGAGCTCCATCTCTTCCCGGCGGACCTGGTTGTGGAGTGCCTCGTTGGCCTGCTGGATCGCGAGGACATCGGTCCAGTCGACTTCCTGGTCCGGTGTTTCGTCCGCCGTGGCCGGCTCCTGGGCCCCGGAGACGGGCCGCAGCCCGGCCGCCGCCCCGGACGACGCGCCCTCCACCGCCAGCTGTACGCTCAGGAACTGGTCCGACGACAGGTCCAGCCCGGCGAAGGTCACACGGTAATAGGCCGACGCCTCGGGGGCGCGCACGAACAGGCCGCACGGTCCAATACCCGACGGTACGAACGCCCGCACGTCCCCGACCGCCAGGCCGAGAGGCCCGTCGCAAACATGCATTCCGAGGTCCGCGCTGTCCTCCTCGCCGCTTGAGTCGACGACCCGCACATTGAACTCGAACTCGCCGGATTCGGCCGGGGTCCCGTGGACGACCCCGCCGGGCGAGAGTTCGAGCCCCGGCGGGAGCGCGGAGCCGTCGCCGAGACTCCAGACGTAGCCCTCGTTGGTGCCTCCCCGAGCCTCGAGCATGTAGTCGTACGCCACTGTTGCCCGGCCCCAGTCGAGCGAATCGACGAGGATCGTCACGGGGCGCTGGACCGCGGTGACCGTGAACTCGGCACTCATTCCGGCGGCGGTTGCCAACAACGTCTGGACCGAGTCGGCGCCCATCGTCCACCTCGTCTCGGCGATGCCGTCCACTCCGGTGATGTCCGAGGTCTCCGAGATCGAACCCCCGCCGGAGGTCACCTCGAAAGAGACGGTGATGTCCATCGCCGCGTTGCCGTTGGCATCCAGCACGCGTGCCCCCGGCGAGATCGGGAGCGGCTCGTTGACGAAACCCTCCTGGCCGTCGCCGCGGGCCGCCTCGATGCCGGTGGGCACCTGCTCCACGGTGACCGAAGCCTGGCCCGCGGCTCCCCCCGCCCGCGCGGTGATGGTGCTCGTGCCGTTCCCCGCCGAAGTGACCAGCCCCGACCCGATCTCCACCCGCGCGACCGTCGGACGAATGCTCGACCACTGGACCCTCACGTTGGCCATGGCGCTGCCGTACTGGTCGAAGACCCTCGCCGACAGCTGCTCGGTATCGCCGACCGACGCAAAGGAGACCTCCGACGGGGTGACCGTTATCGTGGTGGGGACCGGAGGATCGACCGGAGTGTCGCCGCCGCAGGCGTGGAGGCCCAAGATCAAGAGGATGGGCAGCGGTCTTGAAGTAGCCATCGCGAAAAGTCCTGTCCTGATCAGTTTTCGTTCATGATCGCCTGGTACACCAGGGGCCTGAGGATCCGGTCGACGGGCGCGCGGCCGAAAGGCTGCAGCTGAGTCCAGGCGAAGGCGATGATCTCCTCGGCCGGATCGATCCAGAAGTAGGTGTTGGCCACGCCGGACCACCAGTAGGCGCCATTCGCCTCACCGGCCGGGACGGCGAATCCCAGCCCGAAGCCCATGCCGGGAATACCCATCACGGGAAGCATGGGTTCCGCGAGGTGGTTGCGGGTCATGAGGCTGACCGTTTCCGCCTTCAGGAGCCGCACGCCGTCCAGTTCACCGCCGCCGAGCAGCATGAGACAGAAGCGCAGGTAGTCGCTGGCGGTGGACACCAGGCCGCCGCCGCCCGACAGCCACGCGGGAGTCCGGGTGTAGGAGCCGTCAGTCGGGGAATCGGCCATCCGCAGTCCCCCGGGGGTCTGCGAGTACATGGCCGTGAAGCGGTCCTGCGTGCCGGCGGGGATCTGGAACCCCGTGTCGTGCATCCCCAGGGGCGCGAAGATGCGCTCCTGCAGGAAGCGGTCGAAGGTCTGGCCGGACGCGACCTCCACGACGCGGCCCAGCAGGTCGGTGGACAGGCTGTAGTTCCAGCGGTCTCCCGGGTCGTCGACCATGGGGAGCGAGGCCAGGATCCCCACGCGCTTTTCCAGGTCGTACCCGCCCAGTGTGGCCGGCCCGTTCAGATCGGCGTTGTACATGGAATCGACGGCGCTGGTGCCGAAGTAGCCGTAGGAGAGTCCCGATGTGTGCGTCAGGAGATGCCGGATCAGCATGGGGCGGTCGGGGTCGCGGTGGTTGCCGTTGTCCTGGTAGACCCTGACGCCGGCGAAGGCGGGGATAACGCTCGCCACCTCGTCGTCGAGGGAAAGCTTGCCATCCTCGACCAGCATCATGACGGCCACGCTCGTCACCGGCTTGGTCATCGAGTAGATGCGGAAGATGTCGGTGGGCTCCAGGGGATCTTCGTCGAGCAACCGCCATCCCCGGGCGTCCCAGTGCACGATCTCGCCGCGCCGCGCCACCAGCGTCATGATCCCGGCGGTGACCCCCTCGTCGATCGCCTCCTGCATGGCCGGCCCGATGCGCGCGAGAACCTCGCCGTTCAGCCCGACCTCCTCGGGCGCCGCGGTGGTGAGCGCCTCCTGAACCTCCTGCGCGTCAGCCCCGGCCTGCACATCGAGCGCGAAGGTCGACACCCGGGGCGCGCCCCCGCCGATCGTCAGCCCGGCGGCGACGGAAACGTACTGTCGCCCGTCAACCTCGTACGCGACCGGCGAGCCCCCGCCCCGCCCCACCTCCGCCGACCACAGTTCCTGGCCCGTGCGCGCGTCGAGGGCGGCCAGACGGGTCCCTGTCGCCCAGAAGACCAAGTTGCCCGAAGTGGTCATGGTGCCGCCGTGGCTGCCGTCCGCCGGAACCCGCCACACCTCCCGGTTCTCCGCCGGATCCCACGCCAGGAGCAGGTTGGCCGGTCCCTTCAGCGGTGGGCGTGCGGGTCGGCCGGCGTCCCTCCCGCGGGTCGTGCCGGTGTTCCAGCGCCCCGCCTGAAAGTCGTATTCTCCCGACTTCTCCCAGTAGTAGTTGTTGTTGGTTGCGGGCAGGTAGACGAGCCCCGTCTGCGGGCTGTAGGACATGGGATGCCAGTTGTGGGCGCCTCGCGGGCCGGGGGCGAGGTAGACGCCCTTGCCGGTCAGGCCATAGCGCGCCTCCGGAGTCTCGACCGGCCGGCCGGACTTCACATCGACCGCCGTGGCCCACGTGAGGTCGTCGGCGAAGGGTTCCGCCGATATCAGTTCGCCCGTGATCCGGTCGACCACGTAGAAGAACCCGTTCTTGGGCGCCTGAACGATCACCTGCCGCTCCGCCCCGCCGATCTCCAGGTCGAGCAGCATGAGCGGCTGCGTGGCCGTGAAGTCCCAGTCGTCGCCGGGCGTGGTCTGGTAGTGCCAGGCCATGGAGCCGTCCTCGGGATCGAGCGCCATGATCGACGACAGGTAGAGATTGTCACCGCCGCCCGGGCTGCGGTGGTCGCGGTTCCATGGGGACCCGTTCCCGGTGCCTATGTAGAGCAGACCCGCCGCTTCGTCCACCGCCATGCCGTCCCACACCGTCCCGCCGCCGCCCGAGGTCCACCACTCGCCGGTCCAGGTCTCGGCTGCCGCGCGCATGGCTTCGTTCTCGAAGCCGTCTGCGGGGTTGCCGGGGACCGTGTAGGTGCGCCAGACGTGCTTGCCGGTCTCGGCGTCGTAGGCGGTCACGTAGCCGCGCACGCCGTACTCCGCGCCGCCGTTGCCGATCACCACCGCGTCGCCCACCACCCGCGGCGCGCCGGTGATCGTGTAGTCGGAGCCGGCCGGGGTGGTCTGCACGGTCCAGCGCACCGAGCCGTCGGCGCGGTCCAGGGCGACGAGACGGCCGTCGAGAAGCCCGGCGTAGATCAGGTCGCCGTACATGGCGACGCCCCGGTTGACGTCGCCGCAACAGGTGCGGGGGCCGCCGAGATCCTGGTGCGGGATCGCCGGGTCCCAGCGCCAGATCTCCTCGCCGGTGGCCGCGTCGAGCGCGAAAACGAAGGAGAAGGCGGCAGTGCCGTAGAGGACGCCGTCGACGACCAGGGGCGTGGTCTCGAGGCGGGCGCCGGTCTTGGGGATCTCCCAGCGCCAGGCGAGGCGGAGCCGGTCGACGTTGGCGGCGTTGATCTGGTCAAGGGGACTGTGGCGGGTCTCGGCGGCGTCGCGGCCGTGGTGGGGCCAGTGTGCGGGGCCGTGGAGTGTGCCAACCGGGGTGGTCTGGGGGGTGGCGGTGGCCGGAAGTATGGCCGAGGCCGACAGTGCGAGGACGGAAGCCGCCGGGAGGAGGTGGCGGGCGACGCTGCGTGTGGTTCTCATACAGGGCGTTCCGTTTGGGGTGGTGGGGTGGGGCTGGGTGGTGGCACCTGCCGACAAGATGGCCGCGCGCGGGCGTTTTCGCGAACGTGCCGAGCGTGAAGTGCGTCCGGAGCTTAGGTTCGTCCCACGAGCAACGGACACGGGGAAGCCTGGGAGACAGATGATGTATACTATAGATGACAAAATGTAATGTTCCCATTACATCAAGCAGTGTCGCGCCGGGCCGTCCTGTTGGCCGTGCCCGCCCTCATCCCCGCCTGCGCCCCCGACGCTCCCGAATCCTTCCCCTTCGACGCCGTGGCCGACGGCCGTCAGCTCATGGTCTCGGTCATCGAGCCCGCGGCCGAGGTGTACTGGGACGCGGTGGGCGTGATCATGGACCTGGAGGGCACCTACGAGATCGAGCCGCAGAGCGACGAGGAGTGGGAGGCGGTCGAAAACGCGGCCTGGGTGCTCGCAGAATCGGGCAACCTGCTGCTGCTCGAGGACCGGGCGCAGGGCAGGGAGCACTGGATCGCGATGTCCCGGGCCATGATCGAGGTGGGGCGGCGCGCGGTCGATGCGGCCGTGGCGAAGGATCCCCAGGCCGTCTTCGACGTGGGGGCCGAGGTGTACTTCGTCTGCGTGGGATGCCACGCGGCGTACGCGACGGAGACGATCCGCCCGAGCGACATGCCGGACTCGGTTGATGCCGATTCGGCCGGGGCCGCGGAAGGCGGCCGCCGCCCGTGATCGAGCGCTTCCTCGAATGGTTGGGGGAGACGCCGTGGAGCATCGCGCTCCTCGAGTCCCTCTACGCCTGGCCGCTGGTGGAGTCCACCCACGTCCTCACCCTCGGTCTCTTCGTCGGCGCCACGATCATGATGGACCTGAGGCTCACCGGACTGGCCTTCCGCAACGTTCCCGTGCAATCGTTCACGGGGCGACTCCTGCCCTGGACCCACGCGGGCTTCATCATCATGACCGTCACGGGCCTCCTCCTGTTCTACTCTCAGCCGCTCCGCTACTACCACAACGTCTTCTTCCGCGTCAAGGTCCTCGTGATGATCGCGGCCGGAATCAACGCCTTCGTCTTCCACCGGGGTGCTCACCGCCGCGCTTCGGAGTGGGGAGACGACGCCATCCCGCCCAGGGCCGCGCGCATCGCCGGAACCGTATCGCTGACCGCCTGGGCGCTGGTCGTGGTGACCGGCCGCCTCATCGCCTACAACTGGTTCGACTGCGACATCCAGCCCCAGCCCGGCTGGGTCAACTGGCTGGCCGGTTGTGAGGCCGTCACGGAATAGACAAGTCCGATGCTCGAACCATTCTTCCGCTGGTGCGAATCGACGCTGGTCGGCCGGGCGATCGCCGACTCGGTGTGGGCCTTCCCGATCCTCGAAGCCGTCCACCTGCTCGGGCTCTGCCTCCTGGGCGGCGCGCTGCTCGTCGTCGACCTGCGCATGCTTGGCGTCGGACTCACCGGGCAGCCGGTCTCACAGCTGGCACGCCACGCCCGTCCCTGGCTCATCGCGGCCCTGATCGTGATGGTCGCGACCGGCATCCCCCTCTTCCTCTCGGAGGCGATCAAGGCCTACTACAACACCTCGTTCTGGGTGAAGATGTCGACTCTGCCGGTCGCGCTCGTATTCACCTTCGGGGTGCGCGAACGGGTGGCCCGCAGTGAGGGAATGGAACCCGGTCCGCGCTGCAAGGTCATCGGCGCCGTGTCGCTGGCGCTGTGGTTTACGGTGGCGGCGGCGGGGCGGTGGATCGGGTTTTCGTGACGAACTTCCGGCCCGGTGCGGGCCGATCTGGCCAGAAAAGCTAGCCAGATTTCTCCTCCCGCCATTGAGCGCGTGGAGGGTGTTGGGAGATCGGCTTTGCTCCTGACAGCGGCTTGCGGCCCGGGGCTTCGGTGACAATCATTGCGCCCAACACAAACCCGTTCCCCGAATCGGAGAGAGATGAATGAAGAAGACAGCCACCCGCTGGAACCGTCCGCTCCTCAGCGGATGCGTCACATGGTATTGCCCGCTCCCTGATCCCCGCGGTGTCGGCATTGTCTGTCCCAAGGACGACTGACCGCTGGAACAGGGTCGCTAGCATTGCGATCCTTGCAACGCTGGCCATCCTGTTGCTGAATCCATGGGGTGTGTTGGGAAGTAGGGTCATCGCAGGTTACAAGGGATGGCAGGAGGAGCGGCGTATCGCCCGGATCTGGAACGACTTGGCAACTGCTCCGAGTTACTTGGGTCCGTCGCCCGCACCGGGTCGGGGGGTCATCGTTGAATTCGTGGACTATGACTGCCCGGTCTGTCGGACGGTAGCTCCGGCCGTATCTGGAGCTACCCGCAACCAGCAAGTTTCGGTGATCGTTCGCCATGTCCCTTCGGCAAGGGGCGGTTCCGCTGCAACGGAAGCGGCTCTCGCCGCCATCTGCGCAGAGCGGTACGATCTGTTTCCCGAGGCGCATGAAGCGCTTGTTTCGAATGAGGCTTGGCTAAGCACCCGAGACTGGGTTGGTTTCGGCCTCAGTCTCGGGATTGGCGATTCGGAGTCATTCCGTAGCTGCATGGGGGAGGAAGCAACTCAACTTCGCCTCGCCCGCGATGTGGAGTTTGCCGGTCTCCTACGAATTCCGGGGACACCCACCTTCGTCTCAGTCGAAGGGTTGCACCCTGGTGCAGCCGGGTTGGCCGAGGCGTTAGCAGCCGCTTCTCGAGCCGCCCCACCACGGGATCACGCCGCCCTCCGTCCCGCGACCGAGTCCCTCTTCGATTCGTCGGAGCATCCCGAACTTGCCGAGTTGCGCCACGTCACCGCCGGCATCTTTCTCTCGGACACCGCGCTCGCTCTGGTGGACCGCACCGAGATCCAAATCGTCGACCTCACGTCCGGGCAGATTCGAGGGGTGGGCCGGGAGGGTGAGGGGCCGGAGGAGTTCGGCCGGATCGCGGGGGCGGTTCGCACGCCTGCAGGCATCGCGGTTTGGGACATAATGCGATATCGCGTGGCGTTCGTCGCTCGCGACGGCAGCTTTCTCCGTTCGCGGGGCTATCTCGATGTCCCATTCAAGGGCTTCGCCAACGTCAGGCCGGTGGCCGCTCATCCGGACGGCAGGGTCCTCTTTCGCGACCAAACCGGCGGGAGTGCCGAGCGATTCGAAGGTCGAATCCGGCATCCCGTGTACTTTGTCGCGGTGGGGAGCGACGACAGCCTTCAAGTGGTCATTGAGGCCCAGGGCGACGAAGAGCACTACGGGAAGATAATCAGCGATCGTGTGATCTTCGGACACCGGACCCTCGAGGCCGCGACCGGAGACCGTCTCCTCGTTGCCGAAACCGACCGGCAAGCCATCGCGGTGCTCGACTGGAATGGCCAGACGGTGGCCGTCATTCCGATGCCGGCGGCGGTCAGGCCGTCCGCTGACCAGGTGCGGATGGCGCGATGGCTCATGGAGGAGGCGTGGGAGGAGACGCGGGAGCAAGTGATGAGAATGTCGGCGGAAGGGAGGCTGCCCTACCCGGACACCGACCGGGCGGACTTCCCCACCGTGCCGCCGGACTGGCCCGCAAACGAAACGGCACCCCCGATCGACGCCATGCTGACGGACTTCGACACGAGACTCTGGGTGAGGGACTATCGTCTCCCCGGCCAGGACAGCGTCACCTGGCGGGTGTGGGACATCGACCGGACACAACTGCTCTTCACGGCGAGAATGGATGGCGAGGACACCCTGCTCGACGCGCGGGGTGACTTCGTGTTGGTGCGCCGGCTGGACGAATTCGGTGTCCCCCGCGCCGTGGTCAGCCGACTTCGACCCGGGGGGCACGAGTAACGCGCGACGAACCGCTACACACTCCCAACGCTACGGGGAACGTGCGGTCGTGGTCGCGCCGTTACGACCTCACCAGGGGCGGGGACAAACCGCGTTCAGCAGCGCCCCTTCTCCCTCCGCGCCTTCAGCAACTCCTCCTCATACGGCGCCCCCGTCCCCGACGACCCCAGGAATATCTTGCTGCCGTCGGTAAACGTCACATCCCGCCCGTTCGCCCTCTTCAGCGAGTGATCCTTGGCCTGATACCCGTCCACGATGATCTCCGTCCCGGGTTCCAGGCAGTCCCGCCTCAACCCCCGCCGCAGCAGCACGTTCGGCGTCCCCCCCCACCCTCCGGGAAAGAAAAAAGGAGATGCCGAACCAAAAAC
>VXOC01000066.1 GCA_009840215.1 Gemmatimonadota bacterium
GGGGCACCTTTTCGCCCGTCAACGGGCTCGGGACTTTCGTATATACATCCCACCGGAGTTTACATTTGGCTTGCCCAACCCTGGTGGGATGGCTGCTCGTCGCGGCCTCGGCGGCTTCCCAGGAAGTCATCCGGCTCCCCGGAGAGGACAGCTGGCTCGACCCCGACTTCGAAGAGGTCTACCGCGTGGGATCCTTCGGGGGCGAGGACTGGGAACAGTTCGGGGACATCGCCAGCCTGGGCTTCGACGGTGCGGGCAACCTCTACCTGCTGGACCGGCAGGCGGCCCGGGTTACCGTCGTAGCTCCCGATGGCAGTTACCGTCGCGCGTTCGGCCGCGAGGGAGAGGGGCCCGGCGAGTTCCGCAGCCCCAGCCGGTTGGCAGTGATGGCCAACGGAGACGTCGCGGTGTTCGAATCCATCCGCAACGCCTTCCACATCTTCGACCGGGACGGCAACGTCAGGGGCACTGCCCGCATCCCCGACAATCCGCTCCCCACCATCCTGCCGGAACTGGATTCCCACCTTGATGGCGACGTCATGGTGCTGATCCCCAACGGAATGGTTGCCATAGTATCCAGGGCCATGATGGAAACCGGCGGCCAGGTTGGGGCGGACGGCGCAACTCGCCCGGTCGAGCGACTTGTCCTGAACGGCGATGAGGTACTGGTGGACGAGATCACCACGGCCTGGGCTCCTCCACCCGGGGCGCCGCTGAGCCAGGCTCCTGGCCAGACCACCTTTACTATCGGCTCCGGCCTGGCATTTGCGCCCGACCTGTTCGTTGGTGGACTCCCCAGGGGTGGAGTGGCGTTCTCGGATTCATCCGCCTACGCCATCAAGATCATCGACTCCGATGGGACCATCCAGAGGATTCTGACCCGTCCACTCCAGCCCGAACCCGTTACCGACCGCATCCGGGAGGAGGTACGCGCAAGGCGATTGGAGGATTTGGAAAGGGAAGTGGAGTCCTCGGATCCGCTGCCCGAACGATTTGCCGCCCTGGCGGCGCAAGCGCTCGAAACCAGGCGCAATGACATCGAGTCGCTGCAATTCTTCGACGAGATTCCCATTGTCCGCGACCTCCAAACCGGCTGGCAGGGGACGATCTGGATTCAGAGGGCTGGGAGCTATGCGGTGGGCGACGGTCCGGTCGACGTATTGGCCGCCGATGGGCGGTATCTGGGCAGCTTCCGTCCGGGAGCAATGACGATCCCGGCCGCGTTCGGGCCGGACGGCCTGGTGGCGTTTGTCGAGATGGACGAGTTGGATGTGGAATCCGTGGCGGTCAGGAGGCTGCCGGGCGCGGTGCGGTAGTTACGGGCTGGCTTCATCTCCGGGCGATGGTCGTCGGCGATGTGCACGCGCTGGGTTTCGATGGCATGGGGCGGCCGTACCTAGATTACCGGAGGGTCGCCCGGAAGCCATCCGGGGCGTGGGCTATAGCTCCGAGTCGCTGATTCCGGCGATTCTCATCAGGTGCCTCTGTCCGAGACATCCACGGACAGACAGCCTTCGACCGCTTCCCGGACGTTCAGAAGAAGCTCGTCCAGCGACTCACCTTGGGACACGCATCCGGCAATCGCCGGCACCTCTGCCCAGAAGCCCCCTTCCTCCGCCTCATGGACCACGATCGTCAGTTTCATTGATCGGCCTCTATCCCTCTTCCGGCAATCCGGTTGGTGATCTGTCGTCGGGGCTCTCCGAGCATTGCGATTCGCTCGGCGGTATTATGGTAATGAGCCTAGCACCCGGGCCAGCAAGGGGCCAAGAGTGGTGGTGTATCTTGACCCGACAGGCGAGAGTGCAGTGAAGTGAGGTGGTCCCGGTTGTTCGCGGCAACGACGGTCACGACTTGACACGGATGTGGTGACCAATTCCTAATACTGTAGTACTATGAGCGTCCTCAGTAGCGAGTATCCCCAGGGACAGAGGCGGGCGACATGAACAGGTTCGGCCACGTGACGACGCGCATCTTGAATCCGGTAACGGCGGGATTGCTGGCAGCCTCGTCCCTCGGCGCCCAGGAGATCATCGAGCTTCCCGCCGAGGACAGCCGGCTTGAGCCCGACTTCGAGGAGCTCTACCGGATCGGGTCCCTAGCTGGCGCGGATTGGGAGCAGTTCGGCGACATCCGCAACGTGGCCTTTGACGGTGCCGGGCGGCTCCATGTCTTCGACAGGCAGGCCGCGCGGATCTCCGTGGTGGACCGAAACGGCAATCTGCACCGCACACTGGGACGCCGCGGTGAGGGCCCGGGTGAATTCAGGAACGCGCATTGGTTCGCGGTCACTCCTGGTGGCAAAGTGGTGGTCGCGGACCAGGCCGACCGCGCATACGAGATCTTCGACGCGGAGGGGGACTACGAACGCCGGGTACGCATGGGCGAGGGGTTGGAGGTCATGGTGCTGTGGAGCTTCATGGCCGATCCCGTCGGCGACGCCGTATTCTCCGCGGTGGGCACTCAAATGCTGTCCTTCAGCTTCGTTGCCAACGCCCCATCGCCCACCACCCGGCCAATCGAGCACCACGACCTCAGCGGCGACGTGGTGAGCCGCGACACGGTTGCCGATGGCTGGCTACCGCCGGGCGGAGAACTCTATACCGGACTGCGAGAGCCGATCGCCTTCGGGCCGCGGATGTCGGCGGGAATGCTGCCGGACGGAGGCGTGGCTTTCTCGGACTCGACGGCGTACGTGATCAAGATCGCGCGGCCGGGGGCCGGTGTGGTGCGCATTCTGAGGCGGCCGCTCCAGCCGGTTGCCGTGACCGGCCGGATGATAGAAGCCGAAAAAGACCGCCGGCGAGAGCGGGTACAAGGACTCGATCCGGGCATGCGGGAATTCCAACTCCGGCATCTCGCCAATTTGAGGTTCTCCGAAGAGTTCCCGATCGTCCGCGAACTGGGGACCAGTTGGGACGGGGAAATCTGGGTGCAGCGCCACGGCAACGAGCCGACCGACGACTTCGGTCCGATCGATGTCCTCACGGTGGGCGGACGCTACATCGGCACCTATGCCGCGGGTGCGATCGGGATGCCGGCCGCGTTCGGCCCCGATGGTCTGGTTGCGTTCATCGAGAGGGACGAGTTGGACGTGAAGACGGTGGTCGTGAGACGGCTTGTGTCTCGTGGAAGGTGAACGAGAGGTGATCCCGCCACTGATGTTGGCGGGCGTGCTTCCCGACGGCAGCGTGGCCTTCTCCGACTCGTTGGCATATGCAATCAAGATCGCGCGGCTGGGGTCCGGTGTGTGGCGGATTCTGAAGCGGCCGCTGGAGCCGATCCCCGTGACGCGCCAGGTCAGGACAGCCGAACGGGAACGTCGCCTGAGGATGGCCGAAGTACGTTCGCAGGTCGTTATTCGAACGACACGAGAGCGGATCGCGAATCTGGAGTTCTTCAACGTCGTTTCGATGGTTCGCGACCTGAGGACGGGTTGGGACGGCGAGATCTGGGTGCAACGCCACGGCGACGAACCGAGCGACGACCAGGGCCCGATCGACGTGCTGACGATGGACGGTCGGTATCTCGGGAGCTATCCATCGGGTGCAGTGGCGATTGCCGGACGCCTTCGGACCGGGCGGCCTGGTCGCCTTCATCGAGCGGAACGACCTGGACGTGCAGACGGTGGTAGTGAAGCGGATGGTCAGCCTAGATCCCGGACCGTGATACCGGTATCCCGCGCAACCGCCGAGCCCTGACCGGAAGTCTCACTACCATCGGCCGTCAGGACCTTGGAAAAGCCACCAGAGGAGGACGATGACCAACATGACCGGGACCGCAAGGCGTCTGCTGAACAAGGCATGCGCCATCTCGACAGCTGCGCTGACCGTACAGGCGGCGTCCGCCCAGGAGACTATCGAGCTTCCGGGCGGGGACCGTTGGCTGGAGGCCGACTTCGAAGAGGTATTCCGGATCGGGTCCGGGATGGCCCTGATGGGCGAGGAATGGGAGCAGTTCGGCGATGTGCAGAAGGTGGCCTTCGACGGCGCCGGACGACTCTACGTCTTCGATGATCAGGCCCAGCGGCTCTTCGTCGTGGGTACGGACGGCACGCTGATCCGCGAGATCGGGCGGAAGGGGGAAGGTCCCGGTGAGTTTCGCAACGCGGCCGATTTCGTGGCCCTGGAGGACGGGCGCGTTGCGGTGGCCGACATGCATCACCGCGCCTATCACCTTTTCGGCGCCGATGGAGACTTCGAGCGAATGGTCCGATTCGGAGGAGACCCGTCGTACACGGCGATCGGCACTCACATGCAACTGCGCGGGACCGATGCCCTGGTCACGAGCATGGCGGGCGGGAGGAGGTGGATTTCGGTTCGGACCGTTGAAGGGGTCACACCGACTGAACGGCCGGATCCGACCTCGCAACCCATCGAGCGCGTTGACCTCTCCGGCGAGGAGATCGTCAAGGACACGATCGTGGAGGCGTGGCTGCCCAGAGGAGGGGCCGGCTGGGGTGTTCGCCACACGGCCAGTGGCGGAGTCTCGGTCTACGAGAACACCCGGCGGCCCGAGTTTACGCCTGAATTGCACTGGGGCGTTCTCCCGGACGGGACGGTGGCGTTCTCGGACTCGTCCACCTACGCCGTCAAGATTGCCGCGGCCGGGACAGGCGTGGAGCGCACCCTGACACGCCCCGTCCCGCCGGAACCGGTGACGGATCGTCTTATCGAGGCGGAGAAGGACCGCCGCCTGAAGCGACTGGCTGCCACGGCGGACGAGGACCTGGGTGGATTGCGCATGGGCGGCGCGCCGGTCGGTGATCCGAGAAAGCAGCGGCAGAGGCAGCGCGAGAGAATCGAGAACATGCGTTTCTTTACCGAAGTCCCCGTCATTCGGGACCTCCACACGAGCTGGGACGGCATGATCTGGGTGCAGCGTCGGGGTGAGGAGCCGGCCAGCGACGGTCCCATCGACGTGATCGACATGGTGGGGCGGTATGTGGGCAGCTACCGCCCGGGTGCGACTGAGATTCCCGATGCCTTCGGGCCGAACGGCCTCGTCGCCTTCATTGAATGGAACGAGCTGGATGTGCAGACCGTGGTGGTACGGAGGCTGGTGGGGTCGTGAAAAGGGGTGCTTTGCCAATCCGAAAGTCATGCAAACATTACAAAATGGAAACTGTAGTTTACATTTTGAGAGCGTCCGGGGTCCGGTGGTGAAGTCGACGTGCATCGCGTGCTGGACGATGGCGACCTGCCTTCTCCTCGCGCCTTCGGCCCACGCACAGGAGATCATCCAGCTCCCCGCCGAGGACCGCTGGCTCGCGCCCGACTTCGAGGAGGTCTACCGGATCGGTTCCCTCTCGGGCGAGGAATGGGAGCAGTTCGGATATGTCTACGAGGTGGCGTTCGACGGCGCGGGGCAGCTGTACATTCTGGACGTCCAGTCCTCACTGATCACCGTGGCCGGTCCGAACGGCGAATTCCGTCGCACGTTCGGTGGGCCGGGGGAGGGGCCGGGAGAGTTCCTCAGTCCGCTTACGCTCTCGGTCTTTCGGGACGGACGGGTGGTGGTGGGTGATACCGACCATCTGGCCTACCACCTCTTCGGCGCGTCCGGGGAATTCGAGGGCAGGGTGGGCTGGGGGTTCGGGGACGAGAGACCGGTTCTGGGTGGTACCCTGCCCGATCCCCGGGGCGATGCGCTGTTTTCGGCGGTTGGGTGGCAGTTCCGGAGTGTGACCTACATCGGCGACACCAGGTCACACACGAGCCGGGCGGTCGAACGCATCACCCTCACCGGCGAAGATGCGACTCGGGACACCGTTGCGGAGGGCTGGCTTCCCGAGGGCGGGGAATCGATCTACACCGGGCTCCCACAGGTGAAGGCCTTCGGCTCGCACATGCTTCTGGGCGTCCTCCCGGACGGAAGCGTCGCGTTTTCCGACTCGACGGCGTACACGGTCGAGATCGCGCGGCCGGGATCGGGGGTGTGGCGCATTCTGCGGCGCCCACTTCAGCCGATTCCGGTGACGGGCCGGATGATCAATGCCGAGAGGGATCGACTAAGGGAGAGAATCGCGGGGCGTAGCGGCGCGCTGGCGGGGTACGAAAACGAACGAATCGACAACCTGCCGTTCTCCGAGGAGGTCGCCATCCTCCGCGGCCTGCGCGCGAGTTGGGACGGCGAAATCTGGGTGCAGCGCCACGGCGAGGAACCGATCGACGACTTCGGCCCCATCGATATCCTGACGATGGACGGCAGGTACCTTGGCAGCTATCAGACCGGAGCCGTCGACATGCCGGCGGCCTTCGGTCCGGACGGCTTGATTGCCTTCATCGAGACCGATGAACTGGATGTGCGGGAAGTGGTGGTGCGGAGGATCCGGTCCCGGTGAACCGAGGGCGGGAGCGATTGATGGGTGGGGGATTTGGTGCTTCCGGCTGAAATGGGGCCTTGACGGGCCACGCACGGTCATTTTCTATTACGAAATACATCGTAGCGAAGGTTGAGTGTGGTCTTTGGTACCTCTCAGGAACGAAGGGATGGGAAACATGAAGCCCTCGACGAACCGGACAGTCTGCATCCTGGCGGCGATCGCGGCGGGGTGGCCGGTAATCGCGTCCCTGAACGCGCAGGAAGTCGTCGAACTCCCCGGCGAAGACCGCTGGCTGGAAGCGGACTTCGAAGAGGTGTTCCGGATCGGCTCACTGGCGGGCGACGAGTGGGAGCAGTTCGGCAGAGTGGGCCGGGTGGCGTTCGATGGCACCGGTCGACTCTACATCTTCGACACGCAGGCCAGCCGAATCTTCGTCGTGGATACCGGCGGGTCGCTGATCCGCGAGATCGGGCGGGCGGGAGAGGGCCCGGGCGAGTTTCGGAGCGTCATGGAAATGGTGGCCATGGAAGACGGGGGGGTGGTTGCAGTGGACATCGAGCACCGCGCCTATCACCTCTTCGACCCGAACGGCGACTTCGTCCGCATGGTCCGCATGGGAGGTGATCCCTCGTCCACGACGGTGTCGGCCCACCTGGCGCAACGGGGTGCCGACGCGCTGATCACGGTTGCCGGTGGCAGGACGATCGCCTTCTCGGGCTTCATCTCCACCGGAGGCGGGATGCCGCGGCCGCCCGATCCGACCAGCCGGCCGATTCTGCGCGTGCTTCTGGAAGGCGAGGAAATGGTCAGGGACACGATCGCCGAAGGGTGGCAACCGCCGACCGGCGAATCGGAAACAGGCTCCAGGCGGGAGCTCGAGTTCAGTCCGGAGCTCTACTGGGGCGTGCTGCCGGACGGGACCGTGGCCTTCTCGGATTCGTCAGCCTATGACATCAGGATCGCGGCGGCGGGTGCGGGTGTAACGCGCGTCCTGACGAGGCCTCTGCGCCCCGAACCCGTCACAGGCCGGTTCATCAGCGCCGAGAGGGACCGCCGTTTGCGGGAACTCGAAGCCAGGCCCGACGACGAATTGGGTGGCGGCCGCCTCATCGTCGAAGGACGGGTGATGGCCAGGGATCCCGAGGAGGTACGGGCACGGCAGCGCGAGCGCATCGAGGGCCTGCAGTTCTACTCCGAAGTCCCCGTCATTCGCGGCCTGAGTGCCAGCTGGAACGGCAGGATCTGGGTTCAGCGGCGAGGCGACGAACCGGACAGCGACGGGCCGGTCGATGTGCTCGACATGGCCGGCCGGTACGTGGGCAGCTACCCGACCGGGGCCACGCAGATACCCGACGCTTTCGGGCCGGGCGGTCTGGTGGCGTTCATCGAGCGCGACGGCCTGGGGGTGCAGACCGTGGTCGTGAAGCGGGTGCCGCCGGAAGTGAACTGAGGTAGGTTCGGACAAATCTTTCCAGTAGCACGCCGAAGCCGTGTCTGCCCTTTGCGCAAACCACATGTCAATCTCCACCGAGGACCACCGACAATGAGGCGTTGTCAAATCCGACGAATTGAAGCCTGGATGATCTCGGCGTGGCTGCTGGCCGCGTTGCCCGCCAGCGCCCAGCAGGTCGTCGAACTCCCCGCCGAGGACCGCTGGCTGGAGCCCGTCATCGAGGAGCTGTACCAGGTAGGCTCAGTCGTGACGGGCGAAGCATGGGAGCAGTTCGGGCAGATCATGGACGTGGCCTTCGACGGTGCGGGCCACCTCTACATCCTGGACCGGCAGGCGCAGCTGGTCTACGTCGTGGATGGCGATGGCCGCTTGATCCGGCAATTGGGCGGACCGGGGGAAGGCCCGGGCGAGTTCGCCGAGACGGCCGCCATGGCGGTTTTCAACGACGGTCGCGTGGTGGTGGGGGATCCCTCCCGCCGAGGGTACCACGTCTTTGCCGCCGGTGGAGGATTCGAGCGCATGGTGCGCATGGCCGAGCCGGGGGTTGCCAGTGTCGGACGTGTGGTGGCCCAGCCGGGTTCGGATGCGGTCGTCGGAGTTCCCACGCAGTCCAGGATCATGGTGTTTTCGGGGGCGGTGTTCGACGTCCCGGTCCGGTTTCCGGTGTCACACGCGCTCGTGCGCATCATCCTGTCCGGGGAGGAGACGGTCAGGGATACCATCGTCGAAGCATGGCTGCCCCCGATCGACTCCGAGGGCATGGACCGGGTGGACATTGCCAACTACGCACCAAGGCCTACAAGCCTGCTCCCCGAATTCAGCCCCGAGTTCCATTGGGGAGTGCTTCCGGACGGCGGCGTGGCGTTTTCGGACTCGTCGACGTATGCGGTGAAGGTGGCCGCGCCGGCAGCGGGGGTCGTGCGGATCCTGAAACGCCCGTTCCCGCCAGAGCCGGTGACGGGACGCATAATCCGCGCCGAGAAGGACCGGCGGGTGCGCCGGCTGGAGGAGACGGCCGAGCCCGGCACGGATCTTTCAGCGCGGCGCCGGGGGATCGAGGGAATGGAGTTCTACACCGAACTGTCCGTCATTCGCGGTCTGGGGACGACCCGGGACGGGCACATCTGGGTGCTGCGGCGTGGCGATGGCCCCAGCGATGACGGGCCCATCGACGTGCTCGCGCAGGAGGGCCGTTACGTGGGGAGCTTCCCGGCGGGGACCATGGCGTTGCCGACCGCCTTCGGCCCTGACGGCCTGGTGGCGATTGTGGAAAGGAATGAACTGGGTGTCCAGACGGTGACGGTGAAGCGGGTACTGGCTGGGACTTCCGGTAGGTAGGACCGGCGCCCTGCCAACCATTCCGCTAAAGGAGGGGTCCAACCGTCAGCGGCTGGCCAGTTGCGAGAAAACCACAGACGAGGACAGTGCCCAAATGAGCAGGATCGCCGAGCGTTTGTCAGGCATGGCTTTTGTCATCGTGGCGGCAGGTACGCTGATCGTACATGCAGCATCCGCCCAGGAGACCATTGAACTGCCCGGCGAGGACCGCTGGCTCGACGCGAACTTCGAGGAGGTATTCCGGATCGGGTCGCTGATGGGCGAGGAGTGGGAGCAGTTCGGCGATGTACAGAGGGTTGCATTCGACGGTGCCGGCCGGCTCTACGTATTCGATGACCAGGCCGAGCGGATCTTCGTCGTGGGTACCGATGGTGCGCTGATCCGCGAGATCGGGCGGAAGGGCGAAGGCCCGGGGGAGTTTCGCAACGCTGCCGATGTCGTCGCCCTGGAGGACGGGCGGGTGGTCGTGGCCGACATGGGTCACCGCGCCTATCACATCTTCGATGCCGGCGGCGACTTCGAGCGGATGGTCCGAATTGGAGGAGATCCGACGTACACGGTCATCGGGACCCACATGCCCCTGCGCGGCGCGGAAGGCCTGGTTACGAGCACGGAAGGCGGGACGATGTCGATTTCGGTCAGGAGCATTGCCGGGGCCGAACCGGCTGAACGGCCGGACCCTACGACCCGGACCATCGAGCGCGTCGATCTGTCCGGCGAGGAGATCGTCAAGGACACGATCGCGGAGGGGTGGCTGCCTGCCAGTGCGGACCCGACGTCCGGAATCACACGATCGGCCGGCGGAACGAGTTTCAGCCTGGGTGGATTGAGCGGCCCGCCCGAATTCAGCCCCGATCTGCACTGGGACGTACTGCCGGACGGGACGGTGGCGTTTTCGGACTCCTCGACCTACGCCGTCAGCATCGCCGCGGCCGGCACGGGTGTTGTGCGAATCCTGACGCGGCCCATCCCTCCGGAACCAGTGACGGACCACTTCGTCAGGGCGGAAAGGGACCGCCGCTTGAAGGAGCTGGCGGACACGCCGGACGAGGATCTGGGCGGGCCCCGAATCGTCTTGAACGGAGAGGTCATGGCCATTGACGCGGAGGAAGTGAGGAAGTCCAGGCGCGAGGACATCGAGAACCTGCAGTTCTTCAGCGAAGTCCCCGTCATCCGCGATCTCGGCGCAAGCTGGAACGGGATGATCTGGGTGCAGCGGCGGGGTGAGGAGCCCGACAGCGACGGGCCCATCGATGTGCTCGACATGGCGGGGCGGTACGTGGGCAGCTACCGAGCGGACGCGACCGGGATCCCCGACGCCTTCGGCCCCGACGGTCTGGTGGCCTTCATCGAGAGGGACGAGTTGGGGGTGCAGACGGTGGTGGTGAAGCGGGTGCCGCTTGAGGTGAACTGAGGGCGCGTGAAGTCGGACAGTCCGACCAATTAAGTCAATCACACATTACATTTTGTAAATCAGAGTTGACTTTGACGGCCATTGGAGTCCGGCGTCGGCTCTCACGTTGACCAGGTAGCCACATTGGTTTCATGCGAACCATCGGAATCAGGGCGTTGAACAGAAGACTGAGGGAGTACGTGCGGCTGGCGGCTGGTGGCGAGACCATTCTCGTCACGGAACGCGGGCGCGTGGTCGCCGAAGTCGGCCCCCCGCGAGAGACGAGGAGTCCCATCCTGGCGGACGCACTGCTTGCCGAAGCGGTGCGGAAGGGTTGGTTGACACCCGCACTCTCTCCCGGGTCCGAGCCCCCTCGTGGCGGGCCGCCGGAGACCTCGCTGTCCGTATTGCTGAGCGAACTGGAGAGTGACCGAAGCGGCGGGTGATCGCCGCGAGCGCCCTCGGCATCCCACTTTGGGATCTGCCCTGACCCGCACCGACTGCGTGTCCGCTGCGGCCCGGACCACAGCCCTTTGTCCCTCGCAGGTCCCTACGGCTCCCCCCGCGACAACCTCGGCTCCAGCAGGTGGATGTACTCCCCCCCCGAAACCGGCTCATGGTATGACACCACATACCGCGATCCATGGGCGAAACCGAGCAGCGCGTCGTCGCCGTGGTAGCGCGCCAGCGTCTGTCCCGTTGACGAGTCGATCAGATCCAGCCACCCGTCCAGGACCGTCTGCCACGGCACTTCGGGGATCTCGCCGCCAGGGCTGATTCGCTCCGTCCACCCGGGGTCGGGCGTCTGCCAGACGATCCAGAGACCATCTTCGTCGAGCATGGCGCCCACATTGAGCGCGCGCGGCCAAAGCTGCGCCGACGGGTTGTCCCGCTCGAACACCTCGACGGTCCGGTCGAATATCCGGGCGACTACGGGCTCCGGCTCCAGATTCCAGCGCACCACGCGGTTCACTTGCTGGCGCACGGCCCAGAAGGTCTCGTCGTCGCCGGCTACTACGAACCTGTGCGGCTGCGGTCCGGGTGCCACGGCCTCCTCGCCGCCGAAGGACGTGATCCTGCCCCTCGCGTCGAGAATCCGGAGCTGGTGGCCGACCGAGGCCGGCTCGGGGACCGGGACCGCGAACGCGACCTCGTCGGCGCCGAACACCACCGACGACAGCACCTGGCCCAGCGACCGGTCCGTCCGCGCCACCTCGAAGCCCAGGTCGAGCATCGTCCGTCCCCGGTGGAACTCGAAGACGTGAACGAAGCGGGGGCCGACGGTGACGTGGGCGATTCCGTCGTATTCGCCGGGCCGGTCTCCCTCCTGGCCCACCGTCCCCAGGAAGTCGCCGGAAAGGTCGAACACGGAGATCTCGGGGTACCTGAGGTGTGTGATCAGCACCCGGCCGCGGCGATCGACCGCCACCTGCGAGAACGGGGTGATCACGTGGAGGCCGAAGTCCTCCCGTCCCCCGATCGTGGCGACGGTGTCCAGGGTGATGACGCAGTCGGCGCAGGTGACCTCGCCGGAAACGGGGGTGG
>VXOC01000128.1 GCA_009840215.1 Gemmatimonadota bacterium
CCCCCCGCACTCCTCAGCACGTACCCCCGCCCCGCCACATACGGCGCCTCGACTGCGCCACCATCCGCCGGGACCACGCACCCCCCCGGAAACGCCTCCGCGGCAACCAGTTCCAGCACCCTGGCCATGTCGTAGACATCGAACGGCTCCCCGGGCGCGGACCAGTGCGGGGGCGTGCGCCGCCCCGTCAGCACCACCGCCACCCGGGACGACTCCGCCGGCGCCTCGCCCGGCACGGGAGAGGGCGCAAACGCCGTCCCGATCTCGAAGAGGCGGACATCGCGCACACCCCGCGCCATGTTGCGCTCCACGTGCGCCAGCAGCCCCGGAAGGCGGTCGCGCCGCAGGTAGCCCTCGTCGCGCGACATGGGGTTCAGGAGGGGCACGTCGCCGTGGCGGGCGGGTCCCAGCGCGGGGGTCTGCGCTTCGCTGATCCCGTCTGCGGCGAGGAGCGCGCGAAGCGTGTCCTCGAGCTGGAAGAGCGGGTGGTCCGGCACGGTCCCGGGCCGCGCGGGGGACATGACCTCGGGGAAGGCCTCGAAGCCGTGGGTGCGGGCAACCTCCTCGATGAGATCCACCTCGCGCAGGGTGTCGTAGCTGCGGTGGCCGGGAACGACCACCTCCAGCTCGTCGCCGCCCCGCTCCGTCACAGAATACCCCAGCGGCGCCAGCAGCGCGGCGATCTCGCCGGGCGTGAACTCCACACCGAGCAGATGATGGACGCGGGAGGGCCGCAGCGACACCACCGGCGCCTCCCACGGCACGGGGTGGACATCGATGACCTCGCCCTCCACCGCCCCGCCGGCAACCGCCACGATCAGCGAGGCGGCCCGCGTCAGCGCCGTCTCCATGGTGACCGGATCGACGCCGCGCTCGAAGCGGTAGCTCGCGTCGGTGGACATGCCGAGCGCCCGGCGCGTGGCCCGCACCTGCTTCGGCTCGAAGAGCGCGCACTCGAGGACGATGTTCACGGACTCGGCCGAGACCTCGGAGTCGCGCCCCCCCATCACCCCCGCCACGGCCACCGGCACCTCCGCGTCGCGGATCATCAGCATGTCGGGGGTGACCGCGCGCTCTTCGCCGTCCAGGGTGACCAGCGATTCTTCCGGCCGTGCCCGGCCGACCACGATCGTGGCGTCCGTCAGCCGGTCCAGGTCGAAGGCGTGGAGCGGCTGCCCGAGCTCGAGCATGACGTAGTTGGTGGCGTCCACGACGTTGTTGATCGGACGCGCCCCCGCGGCGGTCAGGCGGTCCGCGAGCCAGCGCGGCGAAGGGCCCACCTTCACGCCCCGGATCACGGCCCCGAGGTACCGCGGGCAGAGATCCGGATCCTCGATGTGGATGCGCACTCCCGCCGAGCCGCTCTCTGCGGTCCCCCGGGCGAAGGACGCGTCAAGCACCGGCGTCCCTCCCGGGAAGGGCGGCAGCGCGAGTCCGGCCTCCCCCTCCGGGTGCAATTCCCGCGCGATCCCCACATGCGAGAGCAGGTCCCCCCGGTTGGGAGTGACCTCGACGTCGAGGCGGACATCGTCCAGCCCCACCGCCTGCGCGAACGGCGCCCCCGGCTCGTACTCGCCCTCCAGCAGCATGATCCCGGCGTGGTCCTCGCCCAGCTCCAGCTCGCGCTCGGAACAGAGCATGCCCTGGCTCACCTCCCCGCGGATCTTGCGCTTCCCGATCCGGAAACCGCCCGGAAGAACGGCGCCCACCGGGGCGAACGGATAGCAAGCGCCCTCCACCACCACCGGAGCCCCGCACACGACCGGCACCTCGCCCTCCGGTCCCATCACGCGACAGAGCGTCAGCCGGTCGGCATTCGGGTGTGGCCGCGCTTCGAGCACACGGCCGATGACCACGTCGGCCAATCCCTCGGCGAGGTCGACGACCTCCTCCACCGGCGCCCCGCGCAACGCCAGCCGCTCCATCGCCTGCGCCGGCGTCAGCCCGATTCCGGGCGCCACATCGCGCACCCAGCCGTACGAGACCTTCACTCGACCGCCCTCACACGACGACCCTCACCGACCAATCGCGACCGCAGTCGTCCCGACACCGTCCCCTTCACGTGAACTGCCCCAGAAACCGCATGTCGTTCTCGTAGAAGAGCCTCAGATCCCGCACCCCGTGACGCAGCAGCGCCACCCGCGCCGGCCCCATCCCGAAGGCCCACCCCGTGTAGCGCTCCGAGTCGTAGCCCACGTTGTCCAGCACGGCCGGGTCGACCATCCCCGCGCCCATGATCTCGATCCAGTCGGTCTCCTCCTCGCGGCCGTCCTCGCGCACGATCACCCGCTTCACGTCCACCTCCGCCGACGGCTCCGTGAACGGGAAGAAGGAGGGACGGAAGCGCACCTGCGTCCCCGGTCCCCAGAACCGCCGCGCGAACTCGGCCAGCGTCGCCTTGAAGTCGACGAACGTCACCCCCTCGTCCACCACCAGCCCCTCGACCTGGGCGAAGGCGGGCGTGTGGGTCGCATCGTAGGTGTCGCGGCGGTAGACCATGCCCGGCGCGATGATCCGGATCGGCGGCGGGTACTTCTCCATCGTGCGGATCTGGACCGGCGAGGTATGGCTGCGAAGCAGGAGGCCGGGGGCGAGATAGAGCGTGTCCTGCTCGTCGGCGGCGGGATGGTCGAGCGGGGTGTTGAGGGCGACGAAGTTGTACCATTCGTTGTCCACCTCGGGCCCGCGGGCACGCGTGAAGCCCAGGCTCCGGAAGATCTGCCAGATGTCGTCGACCACCTGGCTGACCGGGTGGATCGTCCCCCGCCACTTGCCACGCGCCGGAAGCGTGAGGTCCAGCCGGTCCGGGTCGGAAACCGCCGCCGCCGAGAGCTCGCGCGATCGCTCCTCGAGCGCCCCGGCCAGTGCCTTCTTCACGCGGTTCGCCTCGGCACCCGCCGCCGGACGCTCCTCGCGGCTCAGCCGGCCCAGCTGCCGGAGCAGCGCCGAAACCAGGCCCTCCCTGCGGCCCAAATACCGGACGCGGACCCGCTCCAGTTCGTCCGGGTCCGCCGCCCGCCCGATCTCCGCCCGGGCGTCCGCCTCGAGCCTGCGGAGGTCGTCGATCACGGATCCGTGACGTCGGGGCGCTAGTTCTCCAGCGCCGACTTCGCCCGGTCCGCCAGGGAAGAGAAAGCGTGCGGACTGCGAATGGCGAGGTCGGCAAGCGCCTTGCGGTCGAGTTCGACCCCGGCGCGGCGAAGTCCGTTCATGAAGCGGGAGTAGGAGAGGTCGTTCTGGCGCGCGGCGGCGTTGATCCGGGTGATCCAGAGGCGGCGGAAGTTGCGCTTCTTCTTCTTCCGGTCGCGGTAGGCGTGCTCCCAGCCCTTCTCCACGGCGTCCTTGGCCGTCCGGTACAGGTTCTTCCGCCCGCCGAAGTACCCCTTGGCGTTCCGGAGGACCTTCTTCTTGCGTTTGTTGCGTGCGACAGCGCGAGTCGAGCGCGGCATGGTCTCGTCCTCCTATGTACCGGGAAGCATTCGGCGCACCCGCGCCACGTCGGCCTTGGACGTGGACGTCGACGAGCGGAGGCGACGCTTCCGTTTTCTGTTCTTCTTCGTGAGGATGTGGGACTTGTAGGCCCGCCTCCTGACGAGCTTCCCCTTTCCGGTTCTGCGGAACCGCTTTGCGGCACCCCGGTTCGACTTCATTTTCGGCATGGGTACTCCCTTGAGTATCCTGTTCGCGGGTTGAGTCGAGCGGCTCACTCCCGATGACAACGGGAGGGGACGGCCGCTCTCCGTCAGTCCTTCAGCGGTGTCAGAATCATGGACATCTGGCGGCCTTCGAAGTTCGGATACTGCTCGATCTTCCCGTGGTCGCCGAGGTCCTCGGTGAGGCGCAACAGCACCTGGCGCCCCAGTTCGGGGTGAGTGATCTGCCTTCCGCGGAACATCATGGTCAGCTTGACCTTGTTTCCTTCCTGGAGGAAGCGGCGGGCGTGCCGCAGCTTGAACTCATAGTCGTGATCCTCGATTCCCGGGCGGAACTTCACTTCCTTGATCTGGGTCGTGTGCTGCTTCCTTCTGGCCTCTCGGGCCGCGCGGGCCGCCTTGTACTTGTACTTGCCGTAGTCCATCATCCGGACCACTGGCGGCCTCGAATCGGGGGCTACCTCGACCAGGTCGAGTCCCCTCGCGGCGGCCCTGGCACGTGCTTCGTCCAGGGAAACGATCCCGATCTGTCCCCCGCCTTCCCCAATCAACCGTACCGGACTGATCCGGATCTGCTCGTTTACCCGGACGCGTTTTTCTGCGATCTTGAGTCCCTCCTGTCGTGTGTGGCGGTTCGCCCGCCGTTCTACCGGCCGCCGACGTCAGGGGCAATGGAAAAGCCCGGAAGAACCGGGCCACATGACCTGCCGGACGGAGCCTCCGCTCGCCGACCTGTGACCCGGAAGCCCAAAAGCTGGGGGTGAGAGGCGGTCAGTCCTCTTCTTCCTGACTTGTCTTTGCCGCAACCGCCGCGGCGATACGCCCTCGATGAGGGCAGGTACAGATCTGAATCATAGCGGAAAATGACTGTCTTCGTCAAATGCCGTGAGGCCACGGCATGACTGCCGCCGACATCCCGAGACCCCACTATCCGTGGGCATCCAGCGCCCGGCTCGCCACCTCTTCCCTGAGCCGCCGCACGAAATCCCCCCGCTCCATCGTGACCTGCTTGCGCCCCTTACCCCGCATCCGCACCGAGACCGTCCCGGCCTCCGCCTCGCGCTCCCCGACGATCCCCATGTAGGGGACCTTCTGCGTCTCCGCCGCCCGGATCCGGTAACCGAGCGTGTCGCGCTCCTCCGTCTCCACCCGCAGTCCCACCGCCTCCAGCTGCGCCGCCAACTCCCTCGCCGACGGCGCCCACTGCTCCGAGACCGGCAGAATGCGCACCTGCACGGGAGCCAGCCAGAGCGGGAACGCGCCGCCGTAGTGCTCGATCAGGCCGCCGATGAACCGCTCCATCGACCCGAGCAGCGTGCGGTGGATGACCACGGCCTGGTGGCGGTGGTTGTCCGCGCCCACGTACTCGAGCCCGAAGCGCTCCGGCATGAGGAAGTCGAGCTGGAAGGTCCCGCCCTGCCATTCCCTTCCCAGCGCGTCGGTGACCAGGATGTCGACCTTGGGGCCGTAGAAGGCGCCGCCGCCTTCGTCGAGTTCGTAGTCGAGGCCTCGGTCACGCAGCACTTCGGCGAGCCGGTCGGAGGCCGCGTCGTACACCGCCGCGTCGCCGATCGCCTTTTCGGGACGGGTGGAGAGGGCGGCGCGGTACTCGTAGCCGAACACCCTGAGCAGGTAGTCGCCCAGGTCGAGGAGGCGGTTGTACTCCTCGGCGATCTGGTCCTCGCGGATGAAGATGTGCGCGTCGTCCTGGGTGAAGGAGCGGACCCTGAGCATGCCGTGCAGCGTCCCGGAGCGCTCGTAGCGGTAGCAGGTGCCCAGTTCGGCGAAGCGCAGCGGCAGGTCGCGGTAGGAACGGACCTGCGACCGGTAGATCATGAAGTGGTGGGGACAGTTCATCGGCTTCATGCGGAACCGCGTCCCGTCGCCGTCCATGGCCGGAAACATGTCGTCGGCGAAGACGTCAAGGTGGCCCGAGATGCGGTACAGTTCCTCGCTGGCGACGTGCGGCGTGTAGACGATCTCGTAGCCGTGTTCGACGAGCGTCTCGCGCAGGAAGTCCTCGATGATGCGCCGGACGCGCCCGCCGTTCGGGTGCCACAGCACGAAACCGGGGCCGACCTCCTCCTGAATGGAGAAGAGGTCGAGGCGCTTGCCAAGCACGCGGTGGTCACGCTTCTTCGCCTCTTCCAGGCGGTGAAGGTGTTTGCGCAGGTCCTTCCTGGCAAAGAAGGCGGTGCCGTAGATGCGCTGGAGCATCTGGCGGCGTTCGTCGCCTCGCCAGTATGCGCCCGCCACGCTGAGGAGCTTGAAGTGCTTCAGGCGGCCGGTGCTGGGGATGTGGGGGCCCCGGCAGAGGTCGAGGAAGGGGCCGTCGCGGTAGACGGTGATGACCTCGTCCTCGTCGAACTCGTCGAGGCGTTCGAGCTTGAGGGGGTCGTCGGCGAAGAGGTCGCGGGCGTCTGCCTTCGTGACGACCTGGCGCTCGAAGGGGTGGTCCGACTGCACCACCTCGGCCATGAGCTGCTCGATGGCTTCGATCTGCTCGGGAGTGAAGGGCTCGGGGACGTCGAAGTCGTAGTAGAAGCCGTCGTCGATGGCGGGACCGAAGCCGATGCCGGCGCCGGGAACCAGTTCGCGCACGGCGGTGGCGAGGACGTGGGCGGCGGAATGGCGGAGCACGCCGAGCGCTTCCGGGTCGCGGTCGGTGAGGAGGCGGACGGTGGCGCCGTCGGCGAGAGGACGGTTCAGGTCGACGATCTCGCCGTTGACGACGGCGGCGAGGGCGGCCCGGGCGAGGCCGGGGCCTATTTCGGCGGCGAGGGTGGCCGGGGTGGCGTCCGCGGGCAGCGGGACCGAGCGGCCGTCGGGGAGGGAGACGTTGATGGTTTGGTCTTGCATGGCGCGAAAGCTAACCCAAGGCGGTGGCGAGGTGGGAGTAGGCGGATTCGTACTGCTGGCCGGTGCACCGGTGCGGCAGTTCGGCACGCCGGGGGGGCCTCCTGTCTCCAGTTATCCGGAGCCGGGTTCACATCGGTTCCGCACACCGACGACCATCGACGGGTCGGGGACGCGTGCCCACAGGCCATCGACGCGGTGGAAGCCGCGGGAGAAGAGGTTGCACCCGGGGAAAGGGGTCGGCCATACTGGCTGTTGGAAGCAACGTCGCCGATGACCCGCGAGAGGGAACCCCGTAATGACCAATGGAGATCCGCCTATGAACACCGAAGCGGATTCGGCTCTCATCGAGGGCGAGTGGGGGAAGTCCGTCGGCGAGGCCTATCTGCTCTGGGTACTGCTCGCATGCCACCGCATCTATCTGGGACGGCCCGTCAGCGGAGTCCTGCAAATCGTCACCCTCGTGGCATTGGTCGTGTTAGTCCTGGGTGGGATGGAGATATGGGGAGGAATGACCATCGGCGGGGCCGCCGCGGTTGCCTGGATACTCTGGTTCATCGTGGACGCTTTCCGGATTCCCGGGATGGTGTCGAGATACAACGCCTCCCTGGAAGTCCGTGGACAGGGCCCCTCAAGTGGCACAAGCGGTGAGGCTACGGGCCGGCAAGGCGCGACGAGAGGACAATAGCAGGACTGTTCACCCGAGAAACCGCTACCTCCCGGGCGGCCACGGCGTCCCCGTAACTCGTCCCAGCGGCTGCTCGCCGCCACTCGGACGGAACGCCTGCCGCGCCGCCATGTCGTACCGATCCCCCGGCGCGAGAAAGTAGAAAAGTCCACCACCGTCGAGCGTCGCATTGTGGTCGTAGATGACGGCGTAGCTCTGGCCGACGACCTCGAAGCGGTCGCCCCGCACGACGATCGCGGTGTTCTCATCCAGCCCGATCCCCAGCAACTCGGGTTTCGCGCGGATCACCTCGACCATGTCGAAGTGGCGGTTCCGCCGCAGCAGGTGCTGGTCGATCCCGACGCCCTTCAGGAAGCCGAGCCCGACCTCGTGGTCCCCCATCATGACCGTGTTGGTTCGGGTGTCTCCCCGCACCAGGTAGGATCCCTGAATCGACGCCCCCGCCGACGACCCGCCGATGACGCCTCCCCTGTTCAGGACTTCCCAGAGCGCATCGTGGACCTTCGTGTCCAGGTAGGCGTCGGCCAGCCGCCACTGGCGCCCCCCTGTGAACCACACGCCCCGGGCCTCGAGCAGGGGCTCGACGAAGGCGTCGGTGTTGGCGACCTCGGGATCGTTGGTGTGCAGGATGGTGATGTCGGTGGCGCCCGCCCGCTCGAAGGGACGGCGGCCGCGGAAGAACTGATCATAGTTGTCGCCCCCGCCTGCCGTCGGAATGATGACGATTGGCGCCGACGGACCCCCGGCGAGCTCCACGAACCGGGCGAAGACCGCGGGATCGGAGAGGGCGCCGCCGGCGACGATCAGGGTGCCGTTGGCCGGGCCGACCTGCTGGGCGGTGAGGGGAATGACGGCGAGGAGGGTGAAGAGGCAGAGGGGGATGGCACGGGAGATCTTCACGGCAATTTCCTCCGGTGGGGGTGGCGTGAGCTGGGAGCGCGGGGACCGCAGGCCCAAAGTGCCCCGTCGGCCGCGCGGGTGAAAGGGCGGGCCGGGGAGTCCGCGGACAAACGCGCGAGAGCATGGAGAGCGGCCAAGGGAAAATGGGCGCCTCGCCAGGGCCAACGGGCGCGCACCGAAAAATGGTGCGCGGGCGAGTCACCCTGTCCGGAGGCTCAAACGCGTCCCCAACACGGACCAAACGGAAACGGGGCCCGAGCGCCGTCGCGCCCGGACCCCACTCCGTCCAACCGGCTCCCATCCCGCCGAGCCCGCGCGGGAGGGACGCGTGGTGCGGCTAGTACATCCCGCCCATGTCGCCTCCGCCGCCAGGCATCGGCGGCTTCTCGTCCTCGGGGCGCTCGACGACGACCGCCTCGGTGGTGAGCAGCAGGCTCGCGATGGACGCTGCGTTCTGCAGCGCGCTCCGCACGACCTTGGTCGGGTCGATCACACCGGCCTTGACCAGGTTCTCGTAGTCGTCGGTCTGGGCGTTGTACCCGTAGCCGCCCTCGCCTTCGCGCACCTTCGCGACCACGATCGACGCCTCGGCGCCCGAGTTCTCCGCGATCTGCCGGATCGGAGATTCGAGCGCGCGGCGCAGGATGTTCGCGCCGACCTGCTCGTCCTCGCGGTCGAAGTCGAGACCGTCCACCGCCGACTGGGCCCGCAGCAGCGCAACGCCGCCGCCCGGAACGATGCCCTCCTCGACGGCCGCGCGGGTCGCGTGCAGGGCGTCCTCGACGAGCGCCTTCTTCTCCTTCATCTCGGTCTCGGTGGCCGCGCCCACGTTAATGACCGCGACGCCGCCGGCCAGCTTGGCCAGCCGCTCCTGCAGCTTCTCGCGGTCGTAGTCCGAGGTGGACTTGTCGATCGCGACCTTGATCTCCTCGATGCGCCCGTGGATCTTGTCCTCGCCGCCGGCCCCGTCGATGACCGTGGTGTTGTCCTTGTCGATCACGACGCGCTTCGCGGTGCCGAGGTCGCTGACCACGGCGTTCTCCAGCTTGAACCCGACCTCTTCCGAGATCACCTGGCCACCGGTCAGGACCGAGATGTCCTGCAACATGGCCTTGCGGCGGTCACCGAAGCCGGGCGCCTTGACGGCCGCGACCTTGAGGGTGCCGCGCAGCTTGTTCACCACCAGCGTCGCGAGCGCCTCGCCCTCGACGTCCTCGGCGATGATCAGGAGCGGGCGGCCCATCTGTGCGACCTTCTCGAGGATCGGCAGAAGGTCCTTCATGGAGGAGACCTTCTTGTCGTGGATGAGGATCATGGGCTCCTCGAGCTCCGCCTCCATCCGCTCCGGATCGGTGACGAAGTAGGGGGAGAGGTAGCCGCGGTCGAACTGCATGCCCTCGACCGTGTCCAGCTCGGTCTCGAGGCCGCGCGCCTCCTCGACGGTGATGACGCCGTCCTTGCCGACCTTCTCCATCGCCTCGGCGATCAGCTCGCCGATCTCCATGTTGTTGTTGGCCGAGATGGCCCCGACCTGGGCAATCTCGCGCTTGCCCTTGGTCTCGGTCGACGTATCGGCGAGCGCCTTCACGACCGCGTCCACGCCCCGGTCGATGCCGCGGCGGATGCCCATCGGGTTGGTCCCCGCGGTCACGTTCTTGAGGCCCTCGGCGTAGATGGCGTGGGCGAGCACGGTGGCGGTGGTGGTGCCGTCACCCGCCACGTCGGAGGTCTTGGTGGCCACTTCCTTGACCATCTGGGCGCCCATGTTCTCGACCGGGTCCTCCAGCTCGATCTCCTTGGCCACGGACACGCCGTCCTTGGTGACCGTGGGCGAGCCGAACTTCCGGTCGATGACGACGTTGCGGCCCTTGGGCCCGAGGGTGACCTTGACCGCCCGGGTGAGCTGGTCCACGCCGGACTTCAGCCGCCCGCGTGCCTCGATGTCGAAATCCAGTTCCTTCGCTGCCATTTCCCTTGTCTCCTGGTATGTGCTCGGTGAGCGCCCCGTCGGCGCCCCCCGGTTGGTGGATTAGTTGACGATGGCCAGGACGTCCGATTCGCGGAGAATCAGGTACTCGTCCCCGTCGACGGTGACCTCGGTCCCGCTGTACTTGCCGTACAGGACACGGTCGCCCGCCTTGACCTCCATCGGGCTGCGGCTTCCGTCGTCGTTGACCTTGCCGGGTCCCACGGCGACGATTTCGCCCTCCTGCGGCTTCTCCTTGGCGGTGTCGGGGATGTACAGGCCACCCCGCATCTGCTCGCCCTCTTCCAGGGCCTTGACCACCACCCGGTCCGCCAGGGGCTTGATCCTGTCTGCGGCAGACATGCGCTTCTCCTTGGATGTGTGTTGGGGTTGGGTTTCCGGGTGATTCACCCGGACTGTTAGCACTCAAGACGTGCGAGTGCTAACAACGGCGATTGAGTTTCGCCAAAGGACTGCAGAGCGTCAACCCCTCAATGCGGCTCGCTACCGGTCCAGGTGCGCCCCCGCGATCCCGAGTCCCTCCAGCGTCAGGTGCGGCTCCACCCGGTCCACCGATGCGATGTGCGGCCCGATCACCGGCGCAAAGCCACCGGTCCCAACCACCAGGGTCCCTTCCGACTCCCAGCTCTCCCGGATCCGTTCGACGATGGTCTCGACCGCCCCCACCGCGGAGTAGAAGACGCCGCTCCGGATACAGGCCTCGGTGCGGCGCCCGATGACCTCGGCGGGGGGCGCGAAATCCACGCGCGGCAGCTTTGCCGTGCTGCGCGCCAGCCAGTCGAGTCCGGCGCTTACCCCGGGCGCGATCACGCCTCCGATGAAGACGCCTTCCTTCGTAATGCAGTCGAAGGTGGTCGCCGTGCCCAGATCGACGACGATGGTGTCGCGGCCATAGCGCATCCGTGCGGCGAGCGTGTTCAGGATCCGGTCGGCCCCCACCGTCAGCGGCTCTTCGACGCCGATCGTGATGGGCAGATCGGACCTGGCGGTGACCTGAATGACCGGTCCTTCCACGATGGACGAGAGCACCCGGCGCAGCGTGCGGTCCTCGGCGGGCACCACCGACCCGATCACACCCCGGCGGATGGGACCGGTCTCCTGCGAACCCGCGTCCAGGAGCGAGCGCAGCAGCACCCGGTACTCGTCCTCCGTCCGCGGCACGCCCGTGCTGATGCGCCAGTTGGCGAGGACGTCCCGCCCGGAAAGGGACAGGAGCCCGAAGACGGTGTCGGTGTTGCCTACGTCGGCCACCAGTTGGCAGGCCATGTTCATGGGCTAGCTCCCGGAAGTTGCCGTTGCACGGCGGACGGTCCCGGAGATCAACCGGAGCCGCCTGCCGGCGTCGTCGTGCACCTCCAGCGAACCGTCGGCGAGGATGTTTCCGGCCGTCACCGGGAGCCGCTCGACGTTACGCGGGCGCTCCGAAGAATGTCTCACAATCCCGTCGATCCACAAACCGCACCCGGCAAGGGAAGACCGAGCCTTCAACGCCGCCAACTCCGAAGCAGGGATCTCCGGAAGGAGACTCGCGCGAATCCGGGCGAGCGCGTCGACGACCTTCGTCAGGACATCGGCATGCGCCACGGGTCGGCCGGATACGAGCCGGACCGAGGTCGCAGTTGCCAGGAGTCCGGCCGGGAAATCGCAGCGCTCGTGATTCAGGTTGAGCCCCACGCCGACCAGAACGTGCTCACCACACCGCTCGCACAGGACTCCGCCCACCTTTCGCCCTTCGACGATCAGATCATTCGGCCACTTGACGTCCACACGCACTCCTGGCTCCACCGACTCCACCCCCTCCGCCACAGACTAGTATA
>VXOC01000361.1 GCA_009840215.1 Gemmatimonadota bacterium
TGGGTGGGGTGGGGTGGGGCGTGTCGATCGGGTCGCTTGCCCTGTCCATAGATAGCAAAGGCGCCGTTTGCGGGGAAGCGGCGACGGCACCGCGGGCAACCGCGACCGTCAGCCCGGCGTCTCCGAAGCGGCAGCCGCGCGCACGATGGTCGGCGTCACCATGATCAGCAGGTCTCGCTGCACCGAAGACTCCCTGCGCGTCTGAAAGAGTCGCCCGATGAGCGGGAGGTGCATGAGCAGGGGGATCCCCGATCGCACCTCCGTCTTCTCGGTCACGGTCAGACCGCCGATCACCACCGTCTCACCGTCCTTCACCAGCACACGGGACTCCGCCTTCTGTCTGCGAAAGATCACACCCACGTCCGATGGCGCCAGGTCCGCCGAGGAACGCTCTGCCGACAGCTGCAGGAGGACCTCGTCGCTGTCGGTGATCCGGGGCGTCACCTCGAGGATCACCCCGGTTTCCTTATAGTCCACGGTTGCGACCGGCAGCGTGCTGCGGCTGTCGTCTCCCTGGCCGCCCTGAAGCTGCGCACCGGCGTCGATCACACGAACCGGGGTTTCCTCGCCGACCACTATCCGCGCGGTCCGGTTGTCCATCACACGGACCGAGGGTTGCGCCTCGACGTCGGTGAGCTGCACTGACTCCAGCGCGTCGATGAAGGCGACCAGCGTGCTGCTGCCCATCACCAGCGAGGTCAGGAGCGAGAGGGTCGGGTTCACCACGCGGTTGGTGGCGTTTCCCAGCGCGGCGATGGAGTTGCCTCCCAGGGACACCACGTTGGTCCCGCGCGGCACCTGTTCGTCCGGCAGCGTGATGGAGCCGTCTCCATCGAGGTCGACGACGCCGGGAGTGAGCAGGTTGAGTTGATTCCCGCCTGTGTCCTTCAGGTCGTAGGTGATCCCGAACCCCTCCAGGCCCGAGCGGTTGACGAAGATGATCTTCGCCAGGATGTCCACCTGGGGAGTCTGCACGTCCAGCTGTCCGACGAGTTCCCCGACCGCCTCCTGTACCCTCGGGATGTCGGTCACCACGAGCGTGTTCGTCCCGGTCCCCGCCGACACCCGGCCCCGTTCGCTGAGGAGGACTGCAGCCATCTCGGTGAGTTCCGCCGCATCGATATAGCTGACACGATAGGGGCGGGTAACCAGCGGCTGCACGGACTCGCGTTCGTGGAGGCTGTACACATCGTCGACTCGTATGATTCCGTCCTCCTGTTCGCGAGCCACGAGGCCGTACGCCGTGAGCACGGCCCTGAACGCCACATCCCACGGTTGTTCGCGGATCTCGGCCGAAACGAGGCCATCCACATTCGTCCCCGCGACGATGGAGCGGCCCGCGAAGTCCGCGAAGGCGAAGAGAACGTCCCGGATGGGCGTGTCGACAAAGGAAACCGTGATGGGGCGGCCGATCTCCTGGTCGGAAACGGGCGGTGGGGGGTCCTGGGCAGCGGATGTAGCGGTCGGGAGACCGAGGATCGAGGTCAGGACCGCCACGATCCATCGTCCGGCGTGGGCGCGGAGCGTCATGGTCCCGACCCCTTCGTCGCCCGCGGCATTGCAAGGGCTCTGGACACCGTTCCTCCCGGTTCCTCCATCTCCACGACCACGTGGTCGATCCCGATGGCCGCGATCCGCAGGTCGCCGTAAGCCTCCCCGATGCGGAGCCGCACAGCCATCCGCGCACCCGGTCTGTCACCACTCTCCGGATCGACGCTCACACCGGGACGGCTCATTACGGCAATACGGTACGCCGGGTCGGGATGGTGGATAACTCCCAGAAGCCTGAGTTCCTCGCCTTCAGGCCCGCCGTGATATGGCCTGTCAATGGGAAGAAACGGGTTTCTGCGCTCGTGCACCGGGTAGGTGTAGACCTCCCGTTCGAGTGCCGGTCCGCGTTCGGCAATCCCTGGCGGCGCCTCCTGCACATCCGGCGGCGGGCCGGGCCGCTGCGCGGTTCGTTTCTCACTCGAACCCACACCGGTCCCGCCGAGGGCCAGCGCGACGGTGAGGGTCACCTGTCTCCACCTGTTCGTTGTCATGACTGAGCATCTCCATTTCGAGCGGATGAGTCCGGGGGCGCGGCAGGTGCGGGCGGTGTGGCGACGTAGGTACGGATGCGGAAGCTGGCCAATATCGAGCCGACTTCCGACTCGTCGTCACCGGTCGGCGGAGTCAGCGGGGTGATGACCAGGTCGCCGGGGGCGACGATCCGTTCCAGCGACGCGATGGCCGTCAGGAAGGAACCGACGGAGTGGTAGTCCCCCCTTACAGACACCTGATAGCTCAAACGGTCGTAGTAGTCGCCCGGCTCCATCGGGTCGGGGCGCATCATCGTCATCTCCACGCCTGCCCTGCGCTCCTCGTCCGAAATGGCATCGAGGAGGGCCGCGACCTCCTCGTCCGCCGGGATGAGCGCTTCCAGCGACGCAATCCGTTCCCGGTAAAGGCCGAGACGTTCCTCCAGCTGGCGGTCGCCAAGGGCCGCAGCCCTCCCGGCGTCCTGGTTGCTCTCTTCCAGCCTCTCGATACGGAGGCGGCGGGACTCCGCCCGCTCGGCGACCGGTGCAAAGAGGTAGGTATGCGCGAAGTAGAGACCGGACACGGCCAGGAAGGCGCATACGATCGCGCCTCTCCTCACCGGATCTGGGGGCAACAGGCTCATCGCGAGGACCCCGGTCGGACACGCACGAAATCCAGCATCTCGGGAGGAGGATTCTCCGTTTCGGCCTGTAGCACGAAGTAGTATAGGTCGCCAGCCTCTCCACCGGCCGCCTCCGCGGACACGTTTTCGGTACTGATCAGCCGCACATTCCGGATGAATGGGGAGGACTCCATCGCGTTCCAGAATCGGGTCAGCGAGAAGTTGTCCCGCGTCATTCCCTCCACCTCGAATCGCGCCGGGTCTTCCAGGGGTGCCAGCTGCGCCAGGCGCGTGAGCCATGCCTCGGCGGGCAGTACGCCCGCCACCTCGTCCATGACGCGAGGCCACAGATAGCGGCGTGCGTCGATCTCGCGGATGATCGCCGCCCGGGCCGCGATGGAGTCGCGACTTGCCTCCAGCATCCGCATTTTCTCGATGAGCGCGGCGCTGTGGGCCGAATCGGCCAGTGCCGTCGCGAGCGCCTCCTCGAGACCGGCCGCACGACCGCGGGTCGACACAGCGAAGTAGGCGGACAGGGTGATCGACGCGATGATCATCAGGGAGGACCCTATCATCCAGCCGTCACGCGCGAGCCTGCGGGCTCCCACGCCCGAGACCACCGCCGGCGACTTGCGGTCCCGTCCCCATCCACCCCCACCTTGCAGCAAATCGATTTCAAGCATGCTTCACACCTCCACAGTGTGTTCAGGCGGCCCTCAATGCGAGTCCTACCGGCAGGAACATCATGGGTGCGGCATTCGCGAGTATCCGCCGGTCCCGGGCCTCTTCGCGCAGAGGTACGCGCTGGAATGGATTGACGAGTCGGGTCTCCACCTGCACGCGCTCGGCAAGCGCCTCGGGCATCCCCGGCATGCAGGCGCCACCTCCGCTCAGGAAGATCCTGCCCACCCCGGCCCCCGACCTTCTCCCCCCGAGGTAGGCCGCTGCCCTCCGGATTCCCAGCGCGACGCCGTCGGCCACCACGCGCTGCACACCACGCAGGGGCTGGCGCCCCTGGAGGACCCGTTCCGCCTCTTCCTCTGTCAGCCGGAATTCCCGCTGGAGCGATTCGGACACCCTTCGCGACCCCAATGGAAGATCCTTGGCGAGGACCGTTACCCCTTCCTCGATCACGTTGAGGTTGGTTACATCGCGGCCGACGTTGACCAGCGCGACCACACCGTCCGCAGTTTCGGGATAGTTGTGGACAAAGGCGTTGTGCAGGGCGAACGCCTCCACATCCATCGCGGCCGCCCGAATTCCAGCGTCCGCCAGAAGGGCCAACCTCTTGTCCACCCGTTCCCGTTTCGCGGCCACCAGCAGAGCCTCGACGTGTGCCTTGTTCTCTCGCCGGGGCAGAATCTGGAAATCGAGGCTCACCTCGTCGAGGTCGAAGGGGACGTGCCGTTCAGCCTCCCGGCGGAACGTCCGTTGCGCCTCCGCTTCCTTCGTGCGCGGCACTTCCACCCTCTTGATGAACACGTCGTGCCCGCCAAGCGCGGCCACGACATTGCGCGCCCTGATACCCGCTTCTGCGATCAGTTCCCTGACCGAGTTCGCCACACGGGCCGGATCGATGACCTCGCCGTCCACGACGGCTCCCCTTGGGGTCGGCCGGATTGCCAGGCCGCAGACTTCGGGCGTGTCTCCGCCGTGATCCACGAGAACGAGCTTGACGAAGCCGCTTCCGATGTCGAGGCCCACCGCGGTCCTTCCCCTCTTGAAGAACCGCATTCGCTACTCCATCCCCGGCGGCACAGGTCCGATCCAGGAGCGCCCCGGCAGGGGTATCGGGCGTGAGAGGGAACCCACCGTCTTCAGGGCTTCGACGGCGGCGCACGCCGAGCCATCCACAACCGCATTCGCGCCGAGTGTGACCGTACCGCCTGCGCGCACCAGTCCCAGGATACGAGCACCGTTCTCCATGATCGCATCGCCGGAAACCAGCACCAGTCCGGTCCAGGCAACGCCGTTCGCAATGGTCAGATCGCCGTCCACCACAAGCACTCCCGCTCCGGGGGACGCAACCAGTACGCGCTCCGTCCCGACGGTCAGTCCCGACCAGCAATCGGGACAGCCCGGCACCAGCGTCCCGCCACCCGAAAGATCGATGTCGGCCAATGCGGCAAGCGCAGGGCCGTCAAACCAGCCGAGACGCACGTTTTCAAATGAGGCGCCGTCATCTCCGGCACCCCACTCCGGGGGCTGGGGAAGCCCTCCCGTCTGCGCCACAAGGCCACCGCCCATGGTCTCGGCAAGGAAGGCAACATCGTTGCAGGCGGCGAGGCCCTCCCGCCCGGCCAGCAGAGAATCGGCCAGCACGCGCGCGCTCGCGTCGACCGCAGTCGACGCACTCTCCACAACCGCCCGGTACGCGGCGACCCGCGACTCGGGCTCCAGCCACCACGCGACCCGGGCAACCCGAATCGGAACCCCGCCACCCACTGCGGCCTCCCCGACAAGAAGGTGGAACTCGCGCTCCAGCCGGAGGTCAAGGACCCGCCAGCGACCGAAGTCGGCAGAGGTGTCCGCCGCCATCTCCACAGCCTCCCCCCCGATCCCGGCGAGTGGCGGACCCAGCGTCTCCGCGAAAACCCGCTCAACTGCGCCGACCGCCGCTCCACGGGCGGCCATCACCCTGCCCGCCATCCCGGCGGCCCGGAGTTGGCTCATTGCCGCAGCCGCGGCCGCTGTGGCAATGGCCGCCAGCACCATCAGGGCCAGCAGCGCAAGCACCAGGGCGAACCCCTCCTCACCGGGACGATCGGTTCCGGTCATCTGCGCGTCCACACCTTCCAGCCGAAGGACGGGTGCATGGCACTGCGGTCTTCCCAGCGCAAGCGTATCTCAAGACCCTGCTCGCCCGCGGCCACAAGGATGGAAGAGTCCGCCTCGATCCCCGTCCCCGTCAGAGGTTGCCATCCACCCAGACCTCTGCGGTAGCGGAAGGCGTCGCTCGCCAGCCGATACGCCCCCCTCTCGAAGTAGAGGGCCACAACGGGGCGGGACGGCGGCGGATCCAGAACCCACATTTCCGTCGAGAACCCGGCGAGCCGTTGACAGTCGAGTCCAGCGTTCCGGGTTCTCCGCACAAGCGCGGCGGGCCGCCAGGCCCCGTCGTCGAGCACCAGTACCGAGTCCTTGTCGGAATCCGGAGACCGATACCCGGCCACGGCAACGCCCCAGCCGTTGGCCGGCTGGGTTCGGCAGTTGAAGCCGATCCCTCGAAACGCACGAAGGGCCAGGTCACCGGCATCGATCGTCCAGTCGCCGCCGGCCTCGCCGTGGCGAACTTCCGCTGAGAGCACCTGGTGGATGAGTCGGGTCTCGTCCAGCATTCGCGCACCTGTCACGATCCGGGTCGCGACAAGGCTCTGGGCCGCGGTTGTCCACCAGGCCACCTGGACGACCAGCAGCAGGAGCATGCCGGCCACGATCACCTCGGCCAGCACAAAGCCGTTGCGTCTGCGAGCGGATCGGATCATCGCACGGGTTCCAGTCACGGCGTGCGCAACCAGGCCGGGACGACGAAGTCGATCTGAATCGGGAACGACAGCGCGGCGTGCTCGAGGCGCGCCCAGGCATCGGCACCGGGCGTTCCGGGGACACTCCACGTCAGCACCCCGGTTGCAAGGGTCCGACTCCCCGACTCCGCCCCTTCCCCCGCCGAGGCCGCAACCGAATCGACGAAGCTCTGCAGGAGGCTGTGGGTCTCGTCCAGTGCCCGCGTCTGCACCAGGATGCGGGCCGACGCGGCCGTCAGAGATGCAACTCCGGCAATCCCGACCCCGACGATGGCCACCGCGATGATCACCTCGACAAGAGAGGTACCGGCCCGATTCATCGGGAGCTCGCCGGTCCGACCACGGCATGCAACCGATCGCAACAGTGCGACACGCGGCCCCAACGGCCGGTCCACCGCTCCCGTCCCCGTGTCCCCCGGCCTCATCGGCGCGACACCCGGCCCAGCGATGAAACAACGAGCCGGCGCTCTTCGTCATCCAGTTCGAAGGTCAGCGTCTGGCTCGAGACCAGGCCCAGCCCCAGCGGCCCGAAACGCACGCGGGCGTTTGGACGACCGCCGGACAGCCGCAGCGACACTCCGCCGGCTCCCAACTCGGTCAGCCTGGTCGTGTCGCCGGCCACGGTGACCACCGCACCCCACGGCGGCACGGCATTGAGAATCACGATTGCCCCGCCTTCTCCGACCGCGGCCCAGCGCGCCTCCGCGAAGAGTCGCGCGGCTTCCTCCTGGGCGCGGCTCAACATGAAGGACCTGCGGAGGCCCGCTGCCGACCCGATGAGCGGCGGCGCGAGTGCAACGAGAATCACCAGCACCATCGCGATCTCGATCAACGAGTACCCCGACCGGTCCATTACTGCGTGCACACGACCTGCCCCTCCGCCTCCGGAGTCACCGATCCGATGGTGGGGGGCGTCGCCGTTCCGTAGTAGATCGCACAGCCCTCGGACGCACCCAGCGCGTCGTGGGTGGCAGTCGCCGACCACCCCGAGGTCGAAGCCACCGGTGTCACGTTCACCGCCTCCGAAGCGACGAACCCGAGATCGGCGAGCGAACTCGTGTAGCTGTACTCGGTGGCGTAGTAGAGTTCCTGCTGCGCGGCCAGGTTTCTCATGTCCGCCTTCATGGCCGCGAAATAGGCCTTCTCGCGCGCCTTCGAGAACTGGGGCACGGCGATCGCCGCCAGGATGCCGATAATCACGAGAACTATGAGTAGTTCGATCAATGTAAAGCCATGTTTGTCAGTCATTTGCTCTATTCCTTTCAATGATCACCTGAACCACGCTGAGCGATCCCTGTGCCTTCCACACGGGGTAATTCCGGCCGGTCCATGTACGCCCATGGAGGGGGACGCCCCCGCCAGATGCCGATCGACGACTGCAAGATGGGCCCGGCTCCGGGGCGCGGGGATAGAAAAACGGGACAGACTTGTTCGTGGAGGCAGTTCGACCTAGCCGGGCGACTCCCGCGTCCCGCCGGTGGCGCCGTGGTCCACGACGATGACCCGCCTGCCCACGACAGCCGCCACGCGCCTGAGCGGCCGCTCGAACGGGGCCGCCTCGTGCCACGGCGGTCTCACTACCGAGACCTCATGAGACTCGATGCCCCCTGGTACCCGGCCTGGCGGGCTGAGGCCCCTCGATGGGTCCCTCCACCCGTTCCCGCGGGGCCCTGAACCGCGGCGTCACCCCAGAGAGCAGGTAACGAGGCCTACCCTGTGTCGACCCGGCGATACTACCGGGAGCTGACCGGGACCTCCAGCCACTGGCCCGCGTAGATGCGGCTGCTGGTGAGCTTGTTGGCCAACTTGAGCTGCGACACCGTGATCCCGTATTCGCGGGAGATCCTCCACAGGGAGTCCCCGGGCCGAACCCGGTAACTCACGAACGACGTCCCGGAAGCGCCTGCGGATGCTCCGGCCCCCGCCGCCGCCTCCGCGGTGGCCACCGTTTCGGTACCGGCAACGGTGGGATTATCGGCCTCCAGCTGGGCGACGTAGCGGGCATACTCCCTGGTGTAGACCGCAATGTGGTAGTGCGGGGGCCGCCTTTCGTGCGTGGCCTGAATGGTCCCCGACCCCTCCAGCTGCAACAGAACCCTCTGGATCCAGGTACGGCAGGCGGGCGTGTTGCTCCGCCGCAGGTCCACCGCCATGCCTGTCGGATGAACGGACAACCTTGACGAGTTTCTGGGCCGGTAGGACTTCGGACGGGTCAGGCTGGTGACCACGAGCACTTCCCCGCACGCGGCCCGGTACTGGCGGCTCAAACGCTCGATGAAGGTGAGCACCTCGGGGCGCGCGTAGGGAAACCAGACTTCGTCGTCGAGCTCGTAGTCGCCGTTCCCCTTGACGGGAACCAGAAGTTTCATTTCGACGAAACGCCGGACTTCGGCAGGATCCTTGATGAACGTGTAGCCGTAGTCCAGGGCCCGCTGGTGTTGCTCCTGCATGGAGGCCAGACCCCCTCTCAGGCTCTGTGCCTCCGCGTTCCCGGACCCCCACGCCACCAACAGGACAGGGACCCACGCGATGGTCCCCACCGACCGCACAAAACCCCTTCGCGTCCTTTCCGGCGTCGCAAGCCGTAACCTTGGCCGAGCCACCAGTTGCGCCTCCTGTGTCTGCCCGCGCGGGTCAAGAAATCCCTGCTTCGCCCTCATATAAACATATGGCCACGCCACGGTTCCGTCCACCTGATCCCCAGGAAGCCCCCCCCGGCCGCGACCTCGAATGCCTCCGCCGTGATCGCGATGAAGTCCCTACAGTGCCGCGTAACGCTCCCCGACCACCGTCCAGTTGACCACGTTCCAGAAGGCGGCCACGTAGTCCGGGCGGCGGTTCCGGTAGTTCAGGTAGTAGGCGTGCTCCCAGACATCGCAGCCCAGCAGCGGCGTCCTGCCGTCCATGACGGGCGTGTCCTGGTTGGCGGTGGAAACGACCTCCAGCGAACCGTTCCCGTCCCCCGTGAGCCACGCCCAGCCGGAGCCGAAACGCGTGATCGCCGCTGTGGCGAAGCGCGCCTTGAAGTCGTCGAAGCTCCCGAAGGCGGCGTCGATGGCTGCGGCGAGCGCCCCGCCCGGAGCATCCGCACCGCCCGGCGCCATGAGCTGCCAGAAGAGGTTGTGGTTGACGTAGCCGCCCCCGTTGTTGCGCACCGCCATGCGGATTCCGTCCGGCAGCGCGGCCATGTCGGCCACGAGCTCGTTCGCCGACTTCCCGTGCAGCCCCGGATGCCCTTTCAGGGCGGCGTTCAGGTTGGCCGTGTACGCCGCGTGATGCCTTCCGTGATGGATCTCCATGGTGCGGGCGTCGATGTGCGGTTCCAGGGCGTTGTGGGGATATCCCAGGTCGGGAAGTTCGAAGGGGTAGGCCATCGTCGGCGTCTCCTCGGTAGGGTTATGATGGTGGCTTTCGGTGGGTGACGGGTTCCCGCCTTGCTCCAGCGGCGCGTGGCGCATCCGCGGCCGCGCGCGGGAAGGTTGAACAGTGTCCAGAAAGAGGATGCCGCCGCAAGGTCCCAGGAGGATCCTCCTGGTGGACTGCGACAGCTTCTTCGTGCAGGTGGCGCGCCTGGAGGATCCGGAGGGGGTGGGGAAGGAACCGCTGCTCCTGGTCGGGGGCCGCAGCGACCGGGGGGTGATCACCTCGGCGTCGTACGCGGCGCGGGAATTCGGGGTGCGTTCCGGGATGCCCACCCGGCGGGCGCGGCAGTTGTGTCCTGAGGCGGTGGTGGTGCCGGTGCCGCGGGGAGCTTGCGTGGAGCGTAGCCGGGCGGTAAGGGCGGTCCTCGACGAGCTCTCCCCCGTGGTGCAGGCGGCCTCCATCGACGAATTCTACCTGGACCTCACCGGGACGGAGCGGATGCTGAAGGGTGAGGAGCTGGCCGCGACGGCGGACCGGATTCGCAGGGTGGTGAGGGAGCGGACCGGGGTCGCCGTGTCGCTGGGCGGCGGGACGCAGCGGGTCGTGGCCAAGGTGGCGACCCGGCTCGCCAAGCCGGACGGGGTGCATGTGGTGCGGCCGGGTGGGGAGGCGGCCTTCATGGCGCAGTTCCGGCTGGAGCAGCTCCCTGGAATCGGTCCCGCGTTCCTGGAACAGCTGGGGAAGAAGGGACTGGCGACCTGCGCCGAAGCCGCGGCGGTGGAGCGCGAGTGGCTGGCCCGCTGGTTCGGTCCGCACCGCGGCGCGTGGCTCTGGGAGCGGGTGCGCGGAATCGACGCCAGCGAGGTCGACGCCCGCGACCGCCGCAAGTCCATCAGCTCGGAGCGGACCTTCTTCGCGGACATCGACGACGACGACGAGTTGGAGCGGCGGCTGCTGGAGCTGAGCTGCTCGGTGGGGGGTCAGTTGCGGGCGAAGGAGCTGCGGGCCCGCACCGTCACCGTCAAGCTCAGGGACCACGACTACAGGACGCGGCAGGCGGGAAGCACGCAACCCGAGGGGGTCGAGACGGACCGTGCGATCTTTGCGGTGGCGGCCTCGCTGCTGCACGGTCTGCGCCATCGGCGGAGGACGCCGGCCCGGCTTCTGGGCGTGGGCGTCTCCAACCTGGTCCGCCAGGTGCCCGCGGAGCAGCTGGAGTTCTTCGGAGAGGGGGCGAAAGTGGAAACGGAACGCGACCGGACCGTCGCACGGGCGGTGGACCGGATTCGCGACCGCTATGGAAGGGAGGCGCTGAGGCCGGGGCGGGTGCTGGACAAACCCGAGAGGTGAGCGGTGGGCCAGCGGGCCAGGGGTCGCGCCAGCCAGTCCGGCATCTCCACCGTCCCGCGCCACTCCCCCGACAGGGCAAGCACCATCCAGCGCTTCGCGGCCCTCCCCTCGGTGCCCCCCCTACTTATCCCGCCACGGCTTCCTCTCGAAGTAGTCACGCGTCATCGCCACCACCTGCGGCGCCAGTATCCCCAGCGCGATCAGGTTCGGCCAGATCACGATCGACAGGAACACGTCGCCCAGGTCCCAGATCACGCTGAGCGGCAGCACCGCCCCGACGAAGTGCAGCATCACGAAGATGACCTTGTACGGAATGACCGCCCTGGCGCCGAAGAGGTAGTTGGCGCAGCGGTCACCGTAGTAGCTCCACGCGATCGCCGTCGAGATGGCGAAGAGAAGCACCGACAGCACCACGATGTAGTGTCCCCAGTCGCCCAGCGGAGACAGCCCGCGCCGGAAGGCCGCCATGGTGAGCGGCGCTCCGCTCTCCACAGCCATTCCGTGCAGCGATGTGTAGGTCTGTCCGTCGTCACCCGTCGCCGTGCCGGACACGGGGTCGATCGTGCCGCTGAACGGCTGCGTCTGCGCCTCGTCCACGTAGAGCATCTGCACGGGGACTTCATGCCACGAGATCTGCGGGTCGTCGGGCCCGGTGGCGGCGTGTCCGCCCGCGTCGATCCGGATCGGGGCGTCGGGCGACATGTCCTCGTAGCCGCCGTCCACCTGTACCGCCCGGTAGGAGAGGTCGCCGCCGCTCAGCGTGATCTCCGTCTCGAAGCGGTCGCTCCACACCCCGGTCATGATGATCAGCAGCCCGGTCATGGTGCAGATGATGATCGTGTCGATGAAGGGCTCGAGCAGCGCCACGACGCCTTCCGACACCGGCTCGTCGGTCTTGGCGGCCGAGTGCGCGATCGGCGCCGACCCCTGCCCCGCCTCGTTGGAGAAGAGTCCGCGCCGCACCCCCCACATCAGCGTCACGAGGAAGGCCCCCACCCCCGTCCCCGCAACCC
>VXOC01000265.1 GCA_009840215.1 Gemmatimonadota bacterium
AAACCACACAGCCCCGGGAGCGGGCGGCGGGGGGGCGTGGGGGGGATGGGCTCGCGGGTGACGGGGCTCTACACCTTCAGCGGACTCGACCGGGTCGACATCGAAGAGGCGCACGCCGGCGACATCATCGGGCTTTCGGGTCCGGAAGGGATCGAGATCGGCGACACGCTTGCGGACCCCGCGCGACCCGAGCGGCTGCGCGGCATCGCGGTCGAGGAGCCGACGATTTCCGTGGACTTCGTGGTCAACGATTCCCCCTTTGCGGGGCGGGCGGGGAAGTACGTGACCACCCGCCAGCTCCGCGACCGCCTCGTCCGCGAGCTGGAACGCAACGTGGCGCTCCGCGTCGAGGACACCGGCCGGCCCGACACCTTCGCGGTGAGCGGGCGCGGCGAACTCCACCTGACCATCCTCATGGAGACGATGCGGCGCGAGGGCTACGAGTTCCAGGTCTCGCGTCCCCGGGTCCTGACGCGCGCGACCGCCGACGGGAGCCGCCTGGAGCCCTGGGAAGAGGTGGTCACCGAAGTCCCCTCGGATCTCGCCGGGACCGTGATCGACAAGCTCGCGCGGCGGCGCGGCAAGCTGGTCTCGATGAAGCCGGTGGGGGATTCGGGGACCACGCGCCTCGAGTTCAGCGTCCCCGCCCGGGGCCTCTTCGGCTACCGCACAGAGTTCCTGACCGATACCCGGGGCGACGGCATCCTGCACCACCGCTTCGACCGCTGGGACGCTTGGGCGGGTTCCATCCGGGGACGCGGCCGCGGCACGATGGTGGCCGACCGTCCCGGCAGGGCGGTGGCCTTCGCGATCTTCGGTCTGCAGGAGCGCGGCACGATGTTCGTGGAGCCGGGAACCGAGTGCTACAACGGCATGATCGTGGGCGAAAACGCCCGTCCCGGCGACATGGACGTGAACATCAGCCGCGCCAAGAAGCTCACCAACATGCGCGCCGCCGCGGCCGACGAGAATGTCCGCCTCGAGCCGCCCAGACGACTCACGCTGGAACAGGCGCTCGACTTCATCGAGGACGACGAGCTGATCGAGGTCACGCCCGGCGCGATCCGGCTGCGCAAGCGCGAGCTGGATGCGACCCGTCGGCGAAAGGCGTCCAGGGAGGCGAAGACGGCACGCTTGTGAACAGATTCACAAGCCGGGACACGGCGGTCACGCCCTCCCCGGCTGCGCGCGCCCGATCTCGCCGCTGATTGGCCGATCCGGTAGTTTCACACCCATGTCGCCCGGCACTCATTCCACCCGACGCCCCACCGTCCCCGCCGCCGAGGAAATCCTGGGCGGCTACTTCCCCGTCCTCGACCACGGCTTCGTCGCGCTGGTCGACTATATGGGCACCGACGACTCCGTCGAGCGCGCTGCCCGCGTCAGCTACGGCTACGGCACGCGCAAGGTATCGGCCACCCGGGGCCTGATCCGCTACCTGCGCCGCCATCTCCACACCACCCCGTCGGAGATGGTCGAGTTCAAGTTCCACTGCGCGATGCCGATGTTCGTGGCGCGGCAGTGGGTGCGGCACCGGACGGCCTGCCTGGCCGAGGGCACCGAGATCCACTTCGACCTGCCGGGTGCGGAAGCCAGAGGACGCCGCCAACTCTACAAGCTGTCAATCGAAGAGATCTGGCGACGTTTCCAGCCCACCCGAAACAAGACCCGGCCCGACAAGCAGCGGAACCCCTTTTTCCGGCGCGACCGTGTCAGGCGAATGAAGCTGAGGCAGGCGAACGAGGATACGCTTGCACTCCAGCACACCCGCATCGTGGACGTGTACCGCAATGGTGTGAAGCCGGTCTTCAGAATGGTCCTGGAAGACGGCAAGTCGATCGAGGCCACGTCCGATCACCGATTCCGGTTTGCCGGGGGTTGGCGAACGCTCAGGGACGAAACCGGGCTGCGGGAGACGGGTGGCTGCGCGGTCTGGAGGCAAGGCGATTACTTCGTGCATGTCAATGGTGCGGCCGAGAAGCTGGACTGGGGCCAGGTCCGCGACAAGACGAAACTCGTCCGCGTCGCCCGCTTCGAGTACGTCGGCGAGCGCGAAACCTACGACCTCGAGGTGGAGGGCCCCCACCACAACTTCGTGGCGAACGGGATCATCACGCACAACTCCGTCAACGAATACAGCGGCCGCTATTCGCTCATGCCGCTCCTCTTCTACAGCCCCGAACAGGACCAGTTCTCGCTGCAGAGCGCCGTCAGCAACCAGGGCCGCGCACCCGGGTCCGTCAGCCCCGAGTTCTACCGCGAGGCCATGCGCCGCTGGGATGAGGTGCGCACGCGCGCCGCCGGCGACTACGGCTGGCTGGTCGGCGAGAACGTGGCCCGCGAACTGGCGCGCATCGACCTGCCGCTCTCGACCTATACGCAGTGGTACTGGAAGATCGACCTGCACAACCTGCTCCACTTCCTCACGCTCCGCGTCGACGATCACGCCCAGTGGGAGATCCAGGAATACGGGCGGGTGATCGCGGGAATGGTCAAACGGGTCGCCCCCCTCAGCTACGAGGCCTGGGTCGACTACCAGGTGATGGGTGACAAGCTGTCCCACGGCGAGATCCGGGCGCTCTCGCGGCTGGTTGCGGCGGATGGGGACGGGCTCGCCGCGCGGGACGGGAGTAGCCTGTCGAACGCCGGCTTGGCCGGGCTCGGACTCTCGGGGCGCGAGATCCGCGAGCTCAAGGCGAAGCTCGAGCCGCGCGAGGTGCCGGATTACGATCTGGACCTGGCCACCATGCGGGATCCGGAAGATGTGGCGTCCGAGATGCTGGCGGCCGTGCCGGAGGTCGACAGGTAAAGCAGAGTTGACATTTTGTAAACCCGGGATGACATTTTGGATGCTTGAGGCTTCCCATCGGCGTTTGCTGTCGGTCCTGCTGCTCCTTCTGCCCGCCTGCGGCGAGACCGCCAGCCCTCCGCCGCAATCCTTCCTCATCCAAGACGCCACCATCGTGGACGGCACGGGAAGCCCCGGCTACATCGGTTCCCTGCGCGTGGCCAATGGCGTGATCGCGGAGGTGGCCGCCAACGACGGGGACAATGCCCTATCCCCCGCCCGGGGCGAACCGGTCCACGACGCCGCGGGCCTCGTCCTCGCCCCCGGCTTCACCGACACCCACAGCCACCACGACGGCGGACTCCTCGAAGAACCCACCGCTCTCGCCGCCGTCAGCCAGGGCATCACCACGATCGTCGTCGGGCAGGACGGTGGCTCGCGCTTCCCGATCATCGACTTTTTCGCGGCGCTGGATTCGGCCCCCGCCGCAGTCAACGTCGCATCGTACGCGGGGCACGGCACGCTCCGGCGCCGCGTCATGGGGGACGACTTCCGCCGCGAAGCCACCGAGGCCGAGGTCGCCGAAATGCAGGCCCTGCTCGAGGGCGAGTTGGCCGACGGTGCCCTGGGACTCTCGACGGGACTCGAGTACGACCCGGGCATCTACGCCAGCACCGGCGAGGTGGTCGCGCTGGCCCGCACGGCTGCGGCCGCGGACGGCCGCTACATCTCCCACATGCGGAGCGAGGACCGCGCCCTCCTCGAAGCGGTGGAGGAGACGATCGAGATCGGGAGACTGGCCCGCCTCCCCGTGCAGATCTCGCACTTCAAGCTCGCCGCGCGGGGACTCTGGGGACGAGCTGCCGAGATCCTCGCGCGGCTGGACCAAGCCCGCGCCGAAGGCCTCGACATCAGCGCCGATGTCTACCCGTACGAGTACTGGCAGTCCACCATGACCGTCCTCTTCCCGGAGCGCGATTTCACCGACCGCGAAGCCGCGCGCTACGCGCTCGAGGAACTTGTCGCGCCCGACGGGATGATCATCGCCCGCTTCGGCGCCGACACGACCCTCGAGGGCATGACGCTCGCGCAGATCGCGGCCCGGCGAGGCACGGACCCCGTCACCACCTACATCGACCTGATCGCCGAGTCGAGAGCCGCGCGCGCCGAGGGCCGGGACGGCAGCGAGAGCATCGTCGCGACCAGCATGGACTTCGATGACATCGCCACGCTCATGTCCTGGCCACACACGAACATCTCCTCCGACGGGGGACTGCGGGGCGCCCACCCCCGCGGATTCGGCGCGTACCCCAGGGTCCTGGGTCGCTACGTCCGCGAGGCGGGACGACTGGGACTGGAAGAGGCGGTCCACAAGATGACCGCACTCGCCGCCCGCCACATGGGACTTGCCGGGCGGGGCGTCCTCGAACCCGGGGCCGCTGCCGACATGGTCCTCTTCGACCCGGCCACCGTCCTCGACCGGGCAACCACCGCCCAGCCCCACCTGACCGCCGCCGGGATCGAACGGGTGTGGGTGGCGGGCACCGTCGTCTACGAGGAGGGCGCGGTGACCGGGGCGCTGCCGGGGGTGGTGCTGCGGAGGCGATAGGACCAGCTCACGGGACAAGCTTCGGACGGTGGCCCTGCTGCCAGCGCGGCCGGGAAAGGCGAGGCGGTGCCGTGAGGCGATAGCAAGTCCGGGGCCGGAACATCGGGTGGGCCGCCGGATAGGTTACATTGCCTCACTACAAGTTTCATACACGCAAATCCTTCCCCGGCTTGCATGTCTGATCCGACTAACCACGAAATACAGCGCGGCCGCATCGTCGCTCGAATACCTGACGGCTTTGTCCGCGGACTCCTGGTACTCCCGCTGTCGGTCACCCTGCTCAGCTGCGACTGGATCACAGCGCTGGGCAACGATCCGCCCACGGCCGTCGGAACGATTCCGGACCAGGTCGTCGAGGTGGACAGCGCGGTGGTGCTGGACCTGGCCCCACACTTTGCCGATCCGGACGGCGACTCGCTGACCTACAGGGCGGGTTCGGCGGCTTCCGTGGCCGCATCCTCCGTTGCCGGCAGCATGCTCACGGTGACGGGTGTGGCCAAAGGCGAAACGGCGGTCACCGTCACCGCTCGGGATCCGGAGGGCCTCACGGCCACGCAGAGTTTCTCCGTAACGGTCCCGAACCGGGCGCCCGTCGTGGTGGGCACGATCGCCGATGGTGAGGTCTACGTGGACAGCGCGCTGGTGATCGATGCCGCGGCGTACTTCACCGACCCCGACGGGGATGACCTCCACTACTCGGCGAGGTCGGCGGAACCGGCCCGGGCGACGGTTGCCGTGTCGGGAGACACGGTTGCGGTGACGGGGATGGCGGTGGGGAGCGCTGTGGTAACGGTCACGGCGCGCGACCCGGCGGGGCTGGCGGCCGAGCAGGGCTTCAAGGTGACGGTGCCGAACCGTACGCCCGCAGCGGTGGGCACGATCGAGGATCTGGAGCTGGAGGTGGACAGCGTGTTCGCGCTCGATGTGACTCCATACTTTGCCGATCCGGACCGGGACTCGCTGATCTACGCGGCCGCCTCGTCGGACCCGGCCCGGGCGGCGGTGGCGTTGTCGGGGAGCAGGCTCACGCTGACCGGGGCGGCCAAGGGTGCCGTGACGGTGAGTGTGACCGCGCGCGACCCGGGCGGCCTGGAGGCGGAGCAGGGCTTCGCGGTGACGGTCCCCAACCGGCCCCCCGCGGCCGAGGGCACGATCGAGGGCCGGGAGCTTTATGTGGGCGACGCGCTCGAGATCGATGTCGCCGCCCACTTCGCCGACCCGGACGGGGACCCGCTGGAGTATGCGGCTGTCTCTTCGGACCCGGCCCGGGCGGTGGTCGCGGTTTCGGGCGGCGTGGTCACCGTGACCGGCAGCGCCGTCGGGAATGCCAGGGTAACGGTCACGGCCCGCGACCCGGAAGGCCTGTCGGCCGAGCAGGCCTTCGCGGTCACGGTCCCCAACCGGGCCCCGTTGCCCGTTGGCACAATCGCGGACCGGGATGTCCACGTGGGCGACACGGTGACCCTCGATGTCACCGCCTGGTTCACGGAGCCGGACGGGGAGACGCTGGCGTACGGGGCGGCTTCATCCGGTTCGGAGACGGCGACGGCGGACCTGGCGGGCAGCACGCTCACGATCGCGGGGGTGACGGTCGGGGAGGCGACGGTGACGGTTACGGCCCGGGATCCGCACGGGTTGGCCGCCGAGCAGCGCTTCGCCGTGGCAGTTCCGAACCGGGCGCCCGGGCGTGTGGGGAGGATCCCGGACCGTGTGATCGAGGTGGACAGCGCGGCGGCGGTCGATGTCGCGGACCGCTTTACCGAACCCGACGGCGAGGACCTGGAGTACAAGGCCGCGTCGTCGGACACCGCCCTGGTGCGGGTTTCGATGTCGGGAAGCACGCTGACCGTGTGGGGCGTGGCCAGGGGAGCCGCGACCGTCACGGTGACGGCGCGCGATCCCGGCGGCCTGACCGGCGAACAGCGCTTCGGGGTGACCGTCCCCAACCGCGCCCCCCGCGCGGTGGGAACGATGGATCAACGCGTGGTGAGCGCGGGCAGCTCCGTCGCGGTGGACGTGGCGGCCCATTTCATCGATCCCGACGGGGACTCGCTGCGGTACGCGGCCACCTCGACCGACGCCGGACGGGCCACGGTGGCGATGGCTGGGAGTGTGGTCGCCGTGACCGGTGTGGCCGGAGGGCACGCCACGGTGACGGTCACGGCCAGGGACCCGGCCGGGCTGTCGGCCAGGCAGGAGTTCAGCGTGAGGGTGCCCAACCAGGCCCCCGAATCCACCGGCACCATCGCGGACCGCGCGGTGGAGATCAACCGGTCCATCTCGCTCGAGGTCGCTCCGTACTTCAGCGATCCGGACGGTGACGACCTCACGCACAGCGCGACGTCCTCGAGCACGACGAGGGCTGCGGTCAGCGTTCTTGGAAGCACCGTCACCATCACCGGCAGACGCGTCGGCACCGTCACCGTAACGGTCGCGGCGACCGATCCGGGCGGTCTGGCGGCCACCCGGGCCTTCCGCGTGAGGATTGTTCGGGGGAACCGCACTCCACGCGCGGTGGGCACGATACCGGATGCCGCGGTGGCGCACGGCAATGCGCTGTCGTTGAACGTTTCGTCGTATTTCAGAGACCCCGACGGAGACGACCTGGAATACGATGCCGCCTCCTCGAATCCCGGGGTTGCCACGGCAGGCGTTGCCGGGACCACGCTGACCGTTGCAGGCGTGGCCGAGGGCGACGCGATCATCACCGTGGTCGCCACCGATCCCGGCGGCCTGTCGGTCACCCAGAGATTCGACGTCATCGTGGAGCCCGCGCCGCCGTCGGACCTGGTGGTCGGGCCGCCCACGGCGAACCCGAACGTGCTGGGTCCCGGCGAGTCGTTCACGCTGAGCGCAACCGGCCACAACCAGGGCGCCGGGCCGGCTCTCTCGGGGACCACGCTGCGCTACTTCCGATCGGCCGACGCGACAATCGACGTTGGCGACACCGAGATCGGCACGGAAGCGGTCCCCCGGCTGGTCCCGTCGCAGACCAGTACCCGGTCTCTCCCGGTGACGGCCCCCGACGCACTCGGCACCTACTACTACGGTGCCTGCGCGGACGCCGTCGACAACGAGTCCGACACGGAAAACAACTGTTCCAGCGCCGTCGCAGTCGAGGTCACGGAGTCCAACCGGGCCCCGCGCGCGGAGGGTGCCATCCCGGACACGACGCTGAGGGCAGGCGACGCCGTGCCCATCGACGTGGCACCGTATTTCACCGATCCGGACGGGGGCGACCTGGTTTACGCAGCCTCATCGACCAGCACGGAGGTGGCGACGGCGACCCTGTCCGGGAGCACGGTCACGGTCACGGCCACGGGCGCGGGCGACGCGACCATCACCGTGACGGCCACCGACCCGGAGGGTCTCACCGCCACCCATCGGTTCGACGTCACCGTCCACGACGGACCGGAGTCCGACCTGCTCATCCTGTGGCTGTCGGCGAGCCCGGACGTACTCAGACCCGGCGAGTCGTTCTCGCTGGGGACGGTCGTGTACAACCGGGGAGCCGGCGGCACCTCCTCGAGCACGACGCTCCGCTACTACCGCTCGGCCGACGCGACGATCAGCACCGGCGACACCGAGATCGGCACGGACACGGTACCCCTGCTGGGCCCGTCGCGGAGCAACACCGAGTCCGACTCGGTCACGGCACCCGCCAGCGAGGGGACCTACTACTACGGGGCCTGCGTGGACGCCGTCGGCAACGAATCCGACGCGAACAACAACTGTTCGAGTGCGGCCGAGGTCGAGGTGACACGTTCGAACCGGGCCCCACGCACGAAAGGCGTGATTCCCGACGACACCGCAACCGTCGGGAACGAGATCACGGTCGATGCGGAGCCGTACTTCACGGACCCCGACAGCGACGACCTCGACTACACCGCCACCTCGTCCGAAACGGACGTCGCAACAGTCGTCGTTTCGGGAAGCGAAATCCGGGTCGAGGCTCACGACGGCGGCGACGCCATCATCAGCGTCACAGCCACCGACCCCGGTGGTCTCTCGGCCGCACAGAGCTTCGAGTTCACCGTCGAGGACCTTCCCAACCAGGCCCCATTCGTGACCAGCGAACTGGACGATATCCTAGCGACCGTCCGGGAGCGTTACGCGTCATACCTGCCGGATGTCTTCACCGACCCCGATGGAAACGATCTCACATGGACGACCTCCTCCTCCGATACCGACGTAGCCCGGCCCCGGATTGCCGGTGACTCGATCATCATCCGAGCCCGCGCGCTCGGCTCGGCGACGGTATCGGTGACCGCCACCGATCCGGGAGGCCTCTTCGCCACCGACGAGTTCGAAGTCGAGGTGGTCGCGGCCCGGTTCGACATCGACCTGCACTTTACGAGCAGCGTCACGTCCGGGCAGCGATCGCGAATTGAAGCGGCGAGAGACCGCTGGGAGGCGATCCTCATGGACACGGAACCGGACGATGTCGAGTTCAACAAGATGGTGAACTGCATGGGCATAGAGGAAATGATCGGAACCGTGGACGACATTCTGATCTTCGTCGACGCGGACTCGATCGATGGACCTGGGAACTACCTGGCGGAGGCCCGGTTCTGTGACCGCCGCAATTCGCAGTGGTTTCCGGTGACTGCCGGCGTAATCTTCGACGAGGCGGACATGAGCAGGTTGTTGAGCGAGGGAAGCCTTGCGGATCTCGCCTTCCACGAGTTCGCGCACAATCTGGGATTCGCACCCTTCTACTTTGAGAATCACAATCTGCTCAGGAAGGGCGCCGATCCGCATTTCACGGGCGTGTTGGCGGTCGAGGCCTTCGATTCCGCGGGCGGTGACGACTACAATGGAAACAAGGTGCCGCTCGAGAAGGGTGGTTGGTACCATTGGCGGCAGAATGTGTTCGGCAGGGAGGGCATGACCGCCCTCTTCAGGGTGGGGAGCACGATTCCTTTCAGTGCCGTGACCTTGCAGGCGATGGCCGATCTCGGCTATGAGGTCGACGTTTCGCTGGCGGACGACTATGACCTCCCCGGCTCGATACCGCCCCCGGGCGCGCATCCCGGCGAGGACGGAGAGGTGTTCGATCTGAGCGGCGATGTCGTGATGGGGCCGGTAAGGGTCGTCGACACCAATGGCCGGGTCGTTCGCATCATACCGTCTCCGGAGGGAGGGAACCGGTCCTTCCGCCGCCCGCGGGTGCGGATCGACCCGCAGCGGACCGTCCGTCCCGGGAGCTGGATGCGTTCCTCCTCGCCGCGTGGTCATCTCCCGCGGTGATGACGCCCGCGATTGGCCGTGCGCCCACTGCTGGCAGCTACCGCCGAAATCCCCACCCCCTGACCAGCGGCAGCCGCCCCAGATGCGCGTCAATGGCCGCGGCCACACCTTCCGGGACCCCCAGTTCTCCCTTCGCCGCCCCCCACACCTCCACAAACCGCTCAACCATCGCCCGCGCCGCGTCCAGAATTGGCTTCTACGGAACCCGCGCCGACGAAGCCAGTTGCCGCAGCACCCCCTCCGAGAGATCCGCGAACCCACGCACCCCGTCCACCCAATCGAGCGCCATCGAGTCGTCATCGATAAGCGCGACGGTCGACACCAGATCGTACGCGGGCGGCCAGCCTCATCATGGCGTGTTCCTGCTCCGGCAGTCCCGGGAACGCCGCCGCCGGCAGCTTCACGATCCAGGATCCGCCGACGCCCCGGGCCGGAATCGTCACCCTTCCCGTGGTATCCATGGTCGCGGACAGCTTCAACTGGACCCCGGGCAGGGAGAAGCGGAAGGGCGGCGGGGTGGCGACGGGGTCGGCCCCTCCGGCAGGAGGTTCGAGAAGAACGGGTGCGCCCGGCTTCGGGTAGGCGGGATGTCGGTGACCAGATGGCGGAACGGGTCCAGGAAGGAGAGGGACAGGGTCGCCCGCCCGGGGTCGTCGATGTAGGCGGGGTCGAAAGCGAAGACGATTCTGTCGCGCCCGAGCCTGGTGAGCGTGCCGATCGATGTGCCGTGGAGGCGAACGTCGAGGACTTCGAAGTCAGCCAATGTGGGGCGTCCGGGCAGGGGACCCGGGATCCGATCTGCCGAGACCGAGCGCCTCAACCGCCGGGATCCGCCTTCGTGGCACCAGCATCACCTCCACACCGAGGCCACGGCTGATCTCCACCAGGCTGGACAGCCTCAGGTCGGCCCGGCCTCCCTCGAATCGCGAAACCTGCGTCTGGGTCAGTCCGATTCGCTCGGCCAGCTCGCGCTGGCTGATGGCGCGGGCCTTGCGCAGGTCCCGGAGCCGAAGTGCGATTTCGGGAATCAAGCGCGGGTCGAGTGGCCAAGGGACTGGAAAATATGGAAGGGCCGGCCCCCGCCGGCTTATCGTCGGTTAGCGCCGACGGTGAGCGGAGGTGCCAGAGCCACATGCGACGCTCAGGTCGCAACCGGAACAGGAGACCGGCCCTATGAAGGCGGTTGCTGGACCATCTGGCCCGGGAGCATGAGGTGCGCGCCTGCTACGAGGCGAGCGGTGCGGGCTACGTGCTGGAGCGGATGATCCGGATCTGGGGCCACGAGTGCGGGATCGTGGCTCCTTCGCTGATTCCGCGACGTCCGGGAGAACAGCGCAAGCACGACCGTAAGGACGCGGAGGAGTTGGCGCGGCTGTACCGGGCGGGGGAACTGGTGACGATTCGGGTGCCGACGGAGCGGGAGGAGCGGGTGCGCGATCTGGTTCGCTTCCGGGAGGCGTTTCAGCGCGAGGCCCTGAAGGTGGTGTACCGCGAGGGCGGGAACTGGACGGGGAAGCACTTCGCCTGGCTGCGGACGATCCAGCGTGACGGGGTGCTGGAGACGGAGGACCAGGTGGTCTTCGGCGAGTATCTGGCGTTGCTGGGGTACAAGCTGGACCGCCGCGACGAACTGGACCGGCAGATCGACGCGCTGGCACTCGAGCCGGCGTACAGGGAAGCGGTCGGCCGCCTGTGCTGCCTCAAGGGGATCTCGACGCAGGCGGCGATGGTGTTGGTGACGGAGATCGGGGACTTCCGGCGCTTCGGGCATCCGGGCAAGCTGATGGCATACCTGGGCCTGGTGCCGAGGGAGTTGGCCGGGTTCGTGTGGGCGCTCATGCAGGAGAGCGTGGCGGAGATCGAAGCAGGGCGGCGCGCCGCCTGAGAAGCATAGACGAGGACCACATCGCACTGCTGAAGGAGGGAGGTCGTCCGAGGCACGGCAGGAGAATCCGAAACCCACGCGACCTAGATCGAGCCAGCTCCCGACGAATCCGAATTCTTGCCGCTCTGGCTGCGGGCCAACCGGCGTATATCAGGAGGATTCACCGTCGAAGAGACCCTCGGGCGACCCCTCTCCCTCGGCCATGAAAGTTGTCGTGTCACGCATCCCGCCGGTGGCCTGTCCCATTCCGACATGCTCGCGTCCCTGGTTTTGCCGCGGCGGCGAGTGGGCGCCTGATCATGCCACCGCCTCCAGCGCCGCGAGTTCCAGCGGCAGCGGGACCGCCGAGTCGACGA
>VXOC01000182.1 GCA_009840215.1 Gemmatimonadota bacterium
CCCCCCCCACCCCATCTTTTTTTACAAACCCAATCCGTTGACTTCCAATTTTCCTCTACGTGCCGTGGGCTCGGTTAGGCTTATATCCGCCAGGGGTAGGGTGGGGTGGCAGGGAGGAGAGCGGCGAGCAGGACGGCGGTCGGTCCGATAGCGCTCCGCAGGTTGCCAGCTCGGTGGATTGGGCGGGGATTCAAGATTTCTCTCCGTGTCGGTCGAAGAATTCGTCTGTGTGCGCGGGCAGGAGCAGATCGTCGGCGATGGCCGCGATCTCTTCCGCCTCCCTCCACGCCTGTTCCAGGATCCATAGTTCGCCTTCCAGTGCCCTGCGCTCCCGTTCCTCGTGGAGGGACATTTCGAGCGCAAGGCGGGTGGGTCTGGGCATGTCGAAGACATACCCCTGACTGCCCTGCCAGTTGCGGTGTTCCCTCTTGGCCAGCGCGGTAAGAAAACGGCTGGGATGGCCGCTTGCCTCGATTTCCCGGACGGCACCCTGGATCGACCGCCTGGAACCGCCCCAACCGTTCACGAGCGGAACGATCGCGGCTCCCACGCGGCGGGCGTCCTCCCCCTCGAACCGGGCTTTCCGCCGGATCCGGTTGATCTCGAGTGCGAAACCCAGGTCGTCGTCGCCGGGCAACACGCGGACCGCCTTCAGGTCGGACTGTCTGAACCTTGCGACGCTTGCGGGAGCGATGGAACCGTCGTCACCAACCCCCCCACCGACGCGTACCCTGGCCAGAGTGCGGCTATTGGTCCAGATAATCAGGGGCCACACGGCCACGGTCCCGAACCACCCGAGCGCAATGGGCCAGGCGAACTGCAGGACCGAGAGGCCGGCCGAGCCCGCCCCGATTCCCGCTGCGGTGAGCAGACTGATCCGCCTCCGCCGCCCGAACTGGTCCCCGTAGCGCCACGCCGCGAACTCCCCCCGCGGCGGCCTCCCGATCTGAACCAGGTCCAGCCCCTCCCTGTGACGCGCGATGCCGATGTTCTCCGTCGAGGCCCGCGTGCGCGTCTCGCGGAAAATGCGCTCGCAGTCCTCCACCGCCTCCCAGCGTTCCTCGAGCGGGGTCAGATTCCAGCGCTGGCACTTCCTGCACACAACCCACAGCCGCCCCTTCGCCGCGTCGAAGGCGAGCCGCCTGCCGACAGGGAAGGACTCGACCACCTCGTTGGACTCGAGGGGCTTCTTGCAGAACATGCAGGTCTGGTACACGGACTCTCCGGCGGGGTGTCACGCACTGTGGCAAAGCTGCCGTGTTCGGAAGATGCGCCGGCGAGGCGATCCGGTCCAGTCCCAGTCTTGAGGGGATTTTCCCCGCACGTCGCTTAAGGGATTACCCCCTCAATTTTCCGGGTTTTCCCCGTGAACCACCGCCATGTGGATCGGGTCTTAATAGGTACTGGCGTCTCCTTCCGGCGCCGGAGGAGTGAACAACCTTCTCAGAAAGGACGCAGTACCATGAGAGACCGCACCGTCACCTGTTTCCGGGCCCTCGCCTTCATCGGGCCCCTGCTCACGTTTGTCGCATGCGACAACCACGCCGTCGATCCTCCCACCAACACAGCCCCGGCCTGGGATTTCGGAGACCTCACCGGGTCCTACGAGGGCACGGTCCAGGGTCCCGGGGACGCCCTTGGCGACGCCGGCGAGGCCGTACTCACCATCGAACAGGCCGAAGAGGGAATCGCCGGGGTCATGATCCTCGTTGCGGAGTTCGGCGAGGGCCCCGAGGCCGTTTCCTTCGAGTTCGGATCGGCCTACACCGGTGTGGTGACCCATGAGCTTCAGCCCCATGTCACCCTGTTCCTCGAGAACCCGAATTGCGGTGGGGTGACCGAGTTCGGTGGTACCTACGCACCCTCGGAGTCGTCCCTTGATCTCGCGGGGCGGTACGTCCACAGGAATGCTGACGGGTGCGAGACGATCGCGACGCTCGACCTCACCGTCTCCGTTCACAAGTCAAACTGACAACACGCAGCCCTGTCGAGGTTGCCGGCCCCTGGCGGTGGATGCCGCCAGGGGCCGGTCCATTACCGTCTCCAGACCTCCGCCACGGGAACGCCGCGGCTGACCTGCACCTCGAGCCCCCCGGCGGCGGACAGAAAACGGCTGTGCGGCCGGAGTTCATCGCCCGTCCAACCGCGCAGCACGCCCCGCAGGATTCCCGTGACCGGATCGCGGAGAAGGGCCGAGGCGGACGTCCCGTCCCGGTCCATGACGGCAAGACCACCCGGACTCGACAGCGTGATCCGCGCCACCGTCCCGGCCCATTCCGGCCGAACGGGGACGGCAAAGGCAAACGACGAGCCGCCGTCGCCATCGGCGATTCGATCCATGCCGAAGCTCAACGAAAACAGCTCGCTGCCGCCCTCGTCCCACCCGGTCAGAGTGTGCGCTCCATCGCGCCGGGGCAGCGCGGGCGGTGCGACCGTCAAGAAGGCGGGCTCGAGGAAGGGTGCCCCATCGGGACGCTCCCCTCCCCACAGGAGCAGGGACTGCACCGCCGCGCCCGCCGTCGACGATGCCGACTCTTCCAGCAGCCGGTAGCCGAATGCCTTGGCGAAGTGGTAGTCACTGATCCAATCGGATCCGCAGTAGCCCATCAGTTCCGGCGTGTCCGGTGACTCGAGTTCGCCCGATCGTGCGTTGTAACCCCAGGCACCGATGGATCCGTCGTCGTAGGGGTACAGGGGGTCGACGCCCAGCGGGTTGCCACATGGCGCGTGCGCAAGCGACAGCGTGTGGCCCAGTTCATGCGCCACGACAAAATCCGTGAGATCAGAGAAAGCGACTCCCCAGCCCGGGAACGCCACACCGCCACCGACCCTCGGGAGCACCGTGCCCAGGTAGTACCCGGTTCCCCCCTCCGCGACCCTCAGCAAGCGAAGCTCCTCCAGCATATCGCCGGCATGAGCCGACGAAGTCCATACCGGCTCGTGGACCGTGATTTCCATTTCTTCGATGGGCAGCAGCGTTCGGGTCATCCGGAACAGTTCGTCATCCGGCGTGAGCGCATTCACCGTGTCGATGACCGTCGAGTCGGGGTTCGTTTCCCGCAGGAAGGGCACAACGATGAGATCGAACGTTGGAACCGCCTGCACACCCACTTCGAGTCTTCCGGTTTCGGGGATCCGCCTCTGAACGTTCAGGGTGGAATCGAGGGTCCCTGCGGGATCGACATCCACAACCAGTTCCAGCCCGGGGACGAGCACCGATCCGGGTATCACGACGTTCGCCGACAGTTCCAGCCCGCCTTCGTCGATCTCCGTCGGTATCGGGGTCGCGGGGCCGTCAAACTCGGAGACGAAGACCTCCCGTTCGTCCTCGAAGAATGTGGCCCGCATGGGGGGAATACGGGCGCCGGTCGCGCTGTCCACCGTCACGAACACCCGCAGCAGCGCATCCTCTCCCGCCACCAGCGGCACCGGAAAATCGATGGATTGAACGGCCTGCGTAAGGTAGGCGTCCGCACTGCCGGCGGCGCAGAGCCGCGCGTGCCGGTCCGGAATCGACAGGAGCCAACTGCGAAACTCACTGTCGCGGGGGATGCAGAGTCCCGTGCCGGAGAGCCTGATCGAGTTCAAGTCGAGGTCGGTCAGTTCCATCGGCAGCGCGCCGGACATGTCCGCGTTGTGGCTCAGGTGGAGCGTCCTCAGCCAACCCAGTCCGGACAGCTCGGCGGGCAGGTTCCCCGTGAGCGCGTTTCCGGACAAGTCCAGATGATTCAGGAAGGTGGCTGCGCCGAGTTCCGGCGGAATGGGGCCCGTCAACTCGTTGTGCGGCAAACTCAGATGGTACAGCCGCTGAAGCGAGCCCAGCTCCGGCGGAATGGAGCCGGCCAACCGGTTCCTCCCAAGGCTGAGCCCCTCCAGGCTTGCGATCTCTCCCAATTCGGCGGGAATCTCACCGGTCAACTCATTCGAGTCGAGACCGAGGCGGAAGACCGAAAGGCGTCCGAGTTCGGGTGGAATCTCGCCCGTCAGGCGGTTCTGACCCAGAAAGAGCCACCCCAGATTCGACAGGTCTCCCAGCTCGCTCGGAATCGGGCCCGTGAGCTGATTCTGCGACAGCGTCAGGTGGCGTAACCGGGACAGCCCTCCCAGTTCCGGCGGTATCCTGCCTTCAAGGCCGTTTCCGTTGAGAAACAGCCGGGTCAGGCTGGGAAGCGCCGCCAGCTCAACCGGGATGGTGCTCCCTCCGAGCCCCGGATTGTAGGTGATGCGGAGGTCTTCGAGTTTGGTCAGCGCGCCGATCTCCGGCGGGATTCGCCCGGCAAGATCGTTGAACGAGAGCTTCAGTGCCACGACCCGGCCAGTGCCGTCGGTCTCGACCCCGTGCCACTCCGAGAGTGCCGCGTCCGTCAGCCAGTTCTCGTTGTTGCCCCAGTGCGGGCCGCCGGTCGCATTGTAGAAGGCTTCCAGTGTCGCCCGGTCGTCCGAACCGTCCACCGTGACGTCCGCGGTACCGGTCGTCTGCGCCACCGCAGCCGTGATTGTCGCCGTTCCGTCCGCGATGCCCTGAACCAGGCCCGGGGCGACCACCACGGCGACAGAGGGATCGCTCGACGACCATGTGAACTCCACATCCGCCATCGCGTTCCCGTTCCCGTCGAACGCTTCGGCGACCAGCCGCAGCGTGTCGCCGGGCGCGATCGTGGACGCGGACGGCGACACGACAACCGAGGCCGCCACCTGCATCACCGTCACCACCGCGCTCCCCGACGCTTCACCCGCCGTGGCCGTGATCGTAGCCCTGCCGTTGCCCGCCGCCGTCACCAGCCCCGACCCGTCCACCGCCGCCACACCCGCGTCGCCACTCGACCACGACACGGATGCGTTCGCCATGACCTGCCCGTACTGGTCCCGTACTTCGGCCGTGAGCTGAACCGTGGCGGCCAGCGCCAGGAGTTCCGCCGTCGCGGGATTGACCGTCACGGTGGTGGGGCGGGGAGGCTCGGGCGGCGGCGGGTCCGTGCCGCAACCCGGGGTCCAGGCCACGGCCACGGCAAGGACCGTGGCCAGGCGAACGGGCGTACGCGTTCTTGGTTCTTCGGAGCCTCGGCAGCACATGGGACCCTCCCCTCTCCGTCAAAGTGTCCAGATCAAGTTCGCAATGAACCTATCCTAGCGCCTCGGAGTCCCCGCATACAAGTCGCAACGGCCAGCAGGGACGGCCCCTGGGGAGTTGGCCCCGGCGCTCGGCGGACAAGACGGCCGTGGACGACCTCGACGCCAATGCCGCGCAGCGGAGCGCCGGCGTCCTACCCGGGCCCGCCGTCCAATGACGGTCGGCAACCGAACGCCCCGACCGAATGAGAATCGGTCGGGGCGTTCGGTCCGGTCAGACGCAGGCGATGGCCGGCACGGTCAGTACCAGGCTGAACCGCTCAATGTGACTCGATCGCCAGATAGATGTGGTGGACGCTCCACAGCCGAGGAGATAGGTAGCCGCCGTAGAAATCCATCCTGGCCGCAAACAGGACATCCTCGAGCTCTTCCCGAGTGCAGGCCGCGTAGTGATGGTCCTTCACATTCCGGGCATTGCGGTTTTCCCTACTGTTCAGGCAGATCGGAAAGAATGGCTTGTCCGTGATCCTCGCGGTACCCGCCTCCTTGTAATGCCACGGATTGCTGGACGCGTAGTCGATAGTCCCCCCGAACGAAGGAGGAAAATTCTGGGCCTCCTCAATGCCCCACGGCAGGGTGTCCTGGACGATGTGGTTGTTGTCCGGGTCCCACACGTAGGTTCCGGCCGGACGATTGTCATACCCAGGAGGCGGTTTGTCCTCGAAAAGTATCAGAGCGTGCTCGCGACTGTATTTGCCGCCGGGTATCGTGATCTCGACGGCCAGCGAAATGTCCCCCGGGCAGCCGTTCAGATTCATGATCGGAACCGGGACCGACTTTGTCTGATCCTTGGTCTTGCATACCGACCACGACCCGCCGCTCGGCCTGTTGAGAATGTACCACCTGACATCGAAGCCATGGCGGGAAGGCGGGCTGTTGTTGAAATCGAAGCGACCGGTACCCGGGTCTTTTGAGGTGATCCCCACCGCCTGGTCAGTCACACCTCCCTCGGGATCTTCCGCGTAGACGGTCACCGTCGCGTCGCCTTTCTTCCGGGCTGTCAGCTTGACTTCGCTCCCGGATACCGTCGTCTCGATCACGTCGGGGTCGGAACTATCGGCCGAATACGTCAGTTCGTCGTCCTCAGGATCAGAGAAGTAGTGCGCGGCATCCAGCGTCGTCGTCCCTCCGCGTTCCACATCCAGCCACACGAACTCGTTTTCCACCGTCGGGGGCCGGTTGCCACCACCACCGCCACCACCACCGTCGCCCCCACCAGCACTCCTGGCGGTTACACCGAAGGTCAGGGTGGCCGTGAGCCCGGACGGGTCTTCCACGGTCAGGGTCACCTCTGCGGTACCCGCAATCGTCGCGGTCAACTCCACCTTGTTCCCGGATACCCCGGTCTCGATCACTTCAGGGTCGGAACTCTCGGCCGACAGCGTCAACTCGTCGCCATCGGGATCAACAAGATAGGACGAGGTGGTCAGGGTCACCTGCTCTCCCGCCTCCAGTGCCTGCCAGGGGATCCGGCCAATGACCGCCGGTGGGCGGTTTTCCCCTGTGGCCGCCGAGACCGTGACGGCGAAGGCCGACGTGGCCGTCAGCCCGTCCGGATCCGCCGCGGCTGTGGTTACGGTGGCCCTGCCCTCCTTCAAGGCGGACAGCGTGACCTTGCTCCCGGATGTCGTCACCGTGACCACCGCGTTGTCGGAGCTCTCGGCCGAGAAGGCCAGCTTGTCGTCGTCGGGGTCGGCGTAGTAGGGCGACGCGTCGATCACTCTCACATCCCCCTCTTCCAGATTCTGCTCCAGAATCGTGCCGTTCGCGACCGGCGCGTTGTTGCTCCCGCCCTCCGAACCGCCGCCGGACCCGGACCCCTTGACCCGCAGATCGAACTGTTGCATGGAGGTCAGCCCTTCCGGATCCGCCGCCGTGATCGTCACGGCCGTGGTGCCCTCTTTCACACCTCGCACCACGACGCCGCTGCTGCTCATCCACGCCCTGGCCACCTGGAGGTCCGCGCTGACCGCGTCGACGACCAGGTCATCACCGTCAGGATCGAGGAAGAGGGACCAGGGATCCACCCTCTTGATCCCACCCGCTGTCACTTGCATCCGCGGAACGGTCGCGACGGACTCCGGCGAGCGGTTGGGCACGGTCACCACGAATTCCTGCGTGGCCGCCATACCCTCGGTGTCCGTGGCCGTGACTGTGACCGCCGCCTCACCCTTCGCAAGCGCCGTGGCGGTAATCATGCCACCCGAGACCGAAATCTCGACGACCGACGCTTCGGGTGTGCCGGCCGAGTAGACGAGCGCGTCGCCGTCGGGGTCCTCGAAGTAGCCGGGCAGTTCCATTTCGGTGGTCTCGCCCACTTCGACGGTCCGCGCTTCGATCGAGCCCATCGCGTACGGAGGTCGGTTCGCGACGGCCACCGCAAACTCCTGGGTAGCCGCGAGCCCCTCGGTGTCCGTGGCCGTCACCGTCACCATGGCGCTGCCTTTCGCGAGTGCCTCTACCGTCACGGCCGCGCCCTCCACCGTCGCGCCGATGAGCGCCGCATCCGAGGACGATACCGCGTATGCCAGCTCGTCCCCGTCGGGATCTTCGAAGTGGGCGCGCAGCTCCACCGTCGCACTCTCTCCGATCTCAAGCGTGGGCGGCTCGATAGAACCCGCCGCCACCGGCGTCCGGTTCGGCACCGTCACGGCAAACTCCTGTGTGGCCGTGAGCCCCTCGGTGTCCGTGGCCGTCACCGTCACGGTCGCTTCGCCCTTCGCGACCCCCGTCACCGTCACGGCGCCATCCGCGACCGTCGCGCCGATCAGCGCCGCATCGGATACGGCGGCCGAGTAGACCAGGGCGTCGCCGTCGGGATCGCTGAAATGGCCGGCGAGCTCCACCGTAACCGTCTCACCCACCTCGATCGTCTGCCCCTCGATCGCGCCCATCGCCAGCGGGGCGCGGTTCGGCACGGTCACGGCGAATTCCTGCGTGGCCGCGAGACCCTCGGTGTCCGTGGCCGTCACCGTCACCATCGCCTCACCCTTGGCCACGGCTGTCACGCTCAGGACACCACCGGCCACCCCCACTCCAACCACCGCCACATCCGACGTGGCCACACCATACACCAGGGCATCCCCGTCGGGGTCCTCGAAGTACCCCGCCAGATCGAGCGACGAGATCTCGTCCACCTCGATCGTCCGGCCATCGATCGAGCCGACCGCAAACGGCGGCCGGTTCGGCACGGTCACCACGAACGCCTGCGTGGCCGTGAGACCCTCAGTGTCGGTGGCCGTGACCGTCACCGTCGCCTCACCCTTCGCCATGGCCGTCACCGTCAATTCACCGCCCGACATCACAGTCTCCGCCACCGCCCCGTCGGAGGAAGCCGACGTATACGTCAATTCGTCACCGTCAGGATCGGTGAAGTACTCAGACACGTCGGTTGTCACCGAGCCGTCCACCTCGATGGTCTGCGCCGCGATCTCGCCCACCGTCCCCGGGGCTCGATTCGGCACCGTAACCACGAAACTCTGCACCGCCGACAGTCCCCCCGGGTCGCTCGCCGTCGCGGTCACCGTGGCGGTCCCCTTCGCCCGCGCCTCGAACCCCACGACCGAGCCCGCCACGGAGATGCTCAGGACGCTCTCGTCGCTGCTCGTCATGGCGTAGGTCAGCACCTGGCCGTCCGGTTCCCGGAAGTGCGCCGACACGTCCACCGTGCCCGCCTCACCGGCCTGCAGCTCGCGCGCCGCGATCTCACCCACCGCCACCGGGGCACGATTCGGCACCACGACCCGGAACTGCTGGTCCCCGGACAGATCCGTGATATCGGTCGCTGTGACCGTGACCACACTCGTCCCCGGCGACACACCCGTCACCGTCACCGTGCTCCCCACAGCGAAGACCGTCGCGATCCCGGCGTCCGACGTGGTCGCGTGGTAGCTCAGCACGTCGCCGTTGGGATCCTCGAAGCAGGCGCTCACGGTGGCCCGCTCCCCGACCACCACAGTCTGCTCGGGGATCGTACCGCAGAAGCCGGGTGGCTGCTCGCTCTCGCAACCCGCGAACAACAACGCGGCGATCATCGTGGCGGAGACACTCGTCCTGCGGAGTCCGACGTCCAGCTCTTGATTCGAGTCCATCTTGGCCTCCCTGGTAGCCTGGGGGACAACATCTGGTCGAGGTATGCGCCGCGATTATCGCGTGCGCGCTGGTATTCGTGGGTATCTTCCACAGAGTAGTACATGCGACATCACACTGGCGCAATAGCCGGACACCCCGCCGTGAGCCCGAGAGAGTCCGTCACCTCTCCGCCCCCATCCAAGGGTCGCGCCACTCCCTTCCTAGCCGAACAGACGCCCTCGCTGTATACTATGGGAAATCCAGAAAAGCGATCCATCGGCGATAAACCGGGGTGTGGCGATGAGATTTCGGCGATATTCCATCGGACGGTGTACCCGCACGCCCCCTACCTCGGGGAGGGTTCACGCGTGAAAAACGACGCCGGCGCGCTTCGGCAACGCATCGACGAGTTGCAGGAGCGCGTCTCCAGCCTGGGCGATGCCATCCTGCGGATCAGTGCGAGCCTCGACCTCGACACCGTGCTCCAGGAGATCGTCGACAGCGCCCGTGCCCTGACCGGCGCCGCCAAGGGAGGCATCACCACCATCGATGAACGGGGCCGTCCCCGGCGTTTCCTCACTTCCTGCGTGACCCGGGAAGAACTCCGGCGACTCGGGGCCTGGGACGACGGGCATCGGCTGTTCGCGCACCTCACGACCCGCTCCTGCGCGTTGAGTATCCCGGACCTCCCCGCGTACCTCAGGTCACATGGGTTCTCCACCGGCCCCATGCCCTACAGGGCCCTGCAGAGCACGCCCATCCGTCACAGGGGCGTGCACATGGGTTTCCTGTTCTTCTGCGAGAAGGAGGACGGACGGGAGTACACGCAGGAGGATGAAGAGGTGCTGGCGCTCTTCGCCTCGCAGGCAGGGACGGCCATCGCCAACGCGCGCGCCTACCGCGATGAACAGCGGGCGCGAGCCAGCCTGGAGGCACTGGTCGACACCTCGCCTTTCGGTGTGGCGGTCTTCAACGCCACGACGGGAGACTTCCTGTCGATCAACCGCGAGGCGAAGCGGATCATCCGGAGCCTGCGGACCGCCGGCCACTCCATCGAGCAGGCCATGCGGCACATGACGGCCCGGTTGGCCGACGGCCGCGAGGTCTCTCTCTCGGAGCTTTCGCTGGTGGACGAGCTGACCGGCGCCCGGACGGTCCGCAATGAGGAGGTCGTGCTCTCCGTTCCCGACGGCCGCCGCGTCAAGACGCTCGTGAACGTCACGCCGATCCATGCGCCGGAGGGCGGCGTCGATTCGGTCGTGGTCACCATGCAGGATCTGGCGCCATTCGAGGAACTCGAGCGGATTCGGACCGAGTTCCTCGCGATCGTGAGTCACGAGCTGCGGGCGCCGCTCACCTCAATCAAGGGCTCGACGGCCACGGTGCTCTCCGCATCGCCGGGGTTCGCTCCTGCCGAAATGCTGCAGTTCTTCCGCATCATCGACTCGCAGGCGGATCACATGAACGGCCTGATCGGCGACCTCCTGGATGCGGGGCGCATCGCGACGGGGACGCTCTCGGTCTCGCCGCAACCATCGGATGTGGGGGACCTGGTGGACCGGGCCAGGAACGTGTTCCTCGGAGGGGGCGGCCGGCACACGGTGCTCATCGACCTTCCCGCGGACCTTCCCCGCGTGATGGTGGACCGCCAGCGCATCGTGCAGGTCCTGAACAACCTGTTTTCCAACGCGGCCACCCACGCTCCGGAGGACTCGCCGATCCAGGTGACCGCACGGCGCGACGGCGTCCACGTCTCGGTCTCCGTCTCGGACCGGGGGAAGGGCATTCCGCCCGAACAGCTCCCGCACCTGTTCGCAAAGCATGCCGGTGCCGGTGAAGGGGTCCGCGGTCTGCGGGGTGGCCTGGGCCTGGCGATCTGCAAGGGGCTGGTCGAGGCCCACGGCGGGCGTATCCGGGCCACGAGCGGCGGACCGGGCAAGGGAGCCCGGTTCACCTTCACGGTCCCGGTAGCCGGTAAGGTCGGCGAAACGAATGGCGCGGGGGATCCGGCCGAAGGGCGGACGGTGTCGGTGCGCGAGGGACGGAAGCCGGTTCGAGTACTGGTGGTGGACGACGACCCGCAGACCCTGCGCTACGTCCGCGACGTGCTCGCCAAGGCCGGCTACACGACACTGTCCACGGGTGACCACCGAGAGCTGGCGCGCGTGATCCGGGCGGAGAAGCCCCACCTCGTCCTGCTCGACCTCATGCTGCCGGGAACCGACGGCATCCAGTTGATGCAAAGCGTTCCCGAGCTGGTCGATCTGCCGGTCATCTTCATTTCCGCGTACGGGCGGGACGAAACCATCGCAAGGGCCCTCGGGGCCGGAGCCGCCGACTACATCGTCAAGCCGTTCTCACCCACCGAACTGACCGCCAGGGTTCGCGCGGCGCTGCGCGGCCGTACCCAGCCCCCGGCCTTCGAGCGAGGGGAACTATCCATCGACTACGAACGGCGGCGCGTCACCGTGGCCGGCCGCCCGGTAGAGTTGACGGCCACCGAGTACGGGGTCCTGCGCGTGTTGTCACTCAACGCGGGCCGGGTCTCGACGTATCGCTCGCTGTTCCGGCAGGCGTGGAGCCGCCAAGAAGGACAGGTGAACCCGAAGCTGGTGCACGCCGTGGTGAAGAGGCTGCGGCGCAAGCTGGGGGAGGATGGGGCGGGGGCGATCTACATTCGGAATG
>VXOC01000157.1 GCA_009840215.1 Gemmatimonadota bacterium
CTCGTGGGCTCGGATATGTGTATAATACACATACCTCATCCCCCCCAGCCCAATGCATGCTCATGTCCAAGTTGGAAGCGACTGTCGGTCGAGTGACTCGGAATAGACGATGCCTGCACGACGGTACAAGTCGTTCGAAGAACTAGCGCGAGTGCAGCGGAAGGAGCACTCAGCGTCGGCACAGCGTTCGTCTCGGCGGGTCGCGGGGTCCGAGCGGCTTTGGATCCAGATGGATTTCGCGGCGCACGCGCAGCCGTCCGCCGACCGCGATTGCCGTTCGATCGCACTGGAGTGGCTGGGGCAGGGCCTGGAGGACCGCTTGCCGGGTAGGGCGCTGCGCCACCGGCCATTCTCGCACCATGAAGCCGAGGCCTCCTGCCGGGCGGTGAGGATTCGCGGTCCGGAGAGGGACCTGTGGGCGCTGCAGGTCGAACGGACGGCGGATCCGGGCAGGCAGGTGACCACTTCGCTCACGGTCGCGACCAATCGCGGCCACCCGACCAGGATCGGAGTCGAGGTGCACGACCGGTCCGCGGCGCCCGGCCGGGCCGTCGACGAGTACCCGTCCGGGCTGGTCGCCGGGATCGCGGGACGGATCCCCCTCCTTCAGAACGGAAGGCGATTCGTCCGCGACCCGATCCTGCTCGACACCGAGGAGGCCATGCGCGGCTTCCTGGACAAGCTCGTGGATCCGATGCGGGACATGCCCTTCGCGGTGGTCTCGATACAGTCGGAGGAGCCGGACGGGGACGCGCTCGCGGAGCAGCGGGCCTCGCTGGCGCGGGCTCTGGCCGGACTGGCCGTGGTCTGGGTGCTGCCGCCGGTGATGACCTACCGCCTGAGCGACGCGGTCGGGAAGCGGCTGTCCGTATTCAACGGGGCGTGGCGCTTCTACCGCCCGGGGTTCAGTGACCGCTCGGACTGGGCAGGGCATCCGCTGCTGCTGAAGAAACGTCTCGCCGACGAGCGCGGGCTGGACGCGGCGACGCGGCGGTTTCAGCGGCTGGCCGCCGAGGACCGGCTGCGGTTCGGGCACGGGGACCGGGACACGCTCGGTTTCGATGCGGTCGCGAACGAAGCGGAGGCCACCCCGAGCGTAACGAAGCGGCTGGTCGCGTTCGTCCGAAAAGCCATCGGGCGCGGTTCCTCGGCGCCCGCCCGGCATCGCTCCCCGGCGGACGGCGCCGACGCTTCGTCGCGACCGGACTCCGTGCCCGGGAGCGGGGCGCGCCGCGACCGGAACGAGGTGTCGCCCGCCGGACGCGGAGCGAAAGCGCGCCCGCGGACCCGGGAGGGAGCGCGCGCCCTTCGCCGCAAGCCCGCCCCCGCGCCGGACAAGGCGCGCGCGCGCGGCGACCGCCGCCGGCAGGCCCGGCGGAGGGCCGCGGCGGCCGAACGCGAGAACGTGGAGCTGCGCAAGCGGGTCGAGCAGCTGACCGGCCTGGTGCGCTCGCTCGGGGGCGACCCGGACGCCGCCATCCCCTTCCCGGTCGAATGGGACCAGGTGGCGGACTGGTGCGACCAGAGCCTCGCGGACCGGGTCTCGCTGACGGGATCCGCGCGGCGGGAGATGGGCGGCGCCGAGTTCACGAACGTGGGCCTGGCGGCGCGGTGTCTGAGCTGGCTCGGACGCGAGTATCGGGACGGGCGCCTGCGCGGTGGCGCCCCCGATCTCCATGGCCGGATCGGCGAAATCGACGAGGGCGTCTTCAACCTCCCCTGCGGAGGGGACGCCTTCGAGTGCACCTGGAACCGCCGCCGCCGCACGGTGGACTGGCACATCAAGAACGGCGCGAACACGCGGGACCCGAGGAGGTGCCTCCGCATCTACTACTTCTGGGACGAGGACACCCGCACCGTGGTGGTCGCCTCGATGCCGTCCCACCGGAGGAACGCGCTGACGTGAAAGTGGAGCGGCATGGGTAGGGGCTCGTTCCCCCCTGGGCGCGTCGGCCTTGCCGGGAAAGATCCGCGGCTTCGGCACTTAAATGGTGCGGCACCGCAAGGGCCGTCACGGCGCGCAATCCCAGTACTGGCGAGGCGGTTGACTTTCCCATCGCGTGTTGCGCCGGTCTTCAAACCGTCGAGTCACTTCGTCCGGTCCTTGTTCGAGTAATTGGGGCGACGCAATTTCCCCGAAGACGGCCGCGCAGCCCTGTTGGACCGAAAGGACGGTGAGCCTCAGACGGCCCACGATGATGCGTGGACCACTTCCGCGCCGAATCCCGTCTGCCACCAAGCGGGCGATCAGTTCCTCCATCGTTTCGCGCGCCCCTTGAGCGGAGTCTCGCCCCTACTCGACTACACGAACCCAGAGAGTGCCCGAGTCCCGGGCACCGCCGGTGTCAGTGGCGCTGAATCTCGCCCTGACCTTTTCGCCGTCCTTGGCTTGGGGACCGGGCGTGATCGTCAGAAATCCCAAACTGTCGAGTACGGCGGTACCGGGTCCAGTGACTTGATCCAGTTCAAGGCGCAGGTCGCGGAACCGGTCGGAATCGTCGTCGATCCAGCTTCTCAGATCGAACGAATAGGATTCCTCGGGGAACACCTGCGGATTGATGTCCTGGCTGTCAATGCGTGGCGCGTGGTTCTTCGGCGGTCCCACGTCGAAGTGCCATGTGACGGACGCGCTGTTCTCCTCCGAATCGGTAGCCTCGAGTCCGACCGCGAAGGGAGAACCGTCGGATACGTCGCCGCCGATCACCACCACCAGCTCGCCACCGGAGATCGTGGCCGATGCGATCGTCGTGTCGCTGACTTCGGGGTCCTCGAATTCGACGACGCCGTCGCTTTCGAGGTATCGGTACAACCAGATGGTCAGAGTGTCGCCCGGCCCCCCGTAGGTGATCCATGAAGGGGGATCATGGAACGCCGGCCGGGAATATCCCGCCGGAAGGATTTCGGCTTCGAAAGACGATGAACTCGTGGAATCGTATTCGCTGGTGACCGACACCTCGATGACCCTGGTGCCCGGCCTCCAGCCCGTGACCTTCACCCGTGATCCCCGGCGGGCGACTCGGACACGCTTTCCGGATCCGTTCGCCGTGTCGGCGGTGAAGCCCGTGATCGCTCCATCACCGGACACGAAGTCGGCGAGATCAATGATCTTGGCTCGCCCTGGCCGGACCCTGACCGGCTTGATTTCGCTCCAGACGGGGGCTTTCGGTTCCGGGGTGAGGAAGATATTGGCGGAGGCGGCCCCTGCGGGGTCGGCGGCCACGATGATGACGCCCGCTCTGCCGCTTGAATGTCGCGACAGGGTAAGAACTGTTCCCTCGATCGAGATGTCAAGATAAAACGACGTACCCGGTAGCGAGTAGGTGATGGCCGAGTCGTCGCCATCCGGGTCGGTACAGTACTCGGCGAGGTCGATCATGACCGTATCTCCGACGCCCAAGGTCTGGTTCGGGATCGGCGTCCAAACGGGCGGTTGGTTTTCGTCACCGTCAAAGGTGGCGGTCTCGTAGTCCGTATCGAGGTGTCCCACCGCAATGGAGGGTGCCGCCACATCGGTACAGCCTGACAGCACGAGTAGAATGGCGGATCCGTAGCATGTGGTTTTCATTGGAGGTTCTGCCCCTTTACTTTCGTGAATTGCAGTGCCTGGCTTCCGGACATGGTGCCGGGCCATTGCTACCGACACGCGGAAGGAAAACCACGAAAGGCCCCGCCTATTCGCCGTGGTCTCGGGGAGCGACCCGTCGACCGGGATAATCGGCTGTTGTATTCGGAACGGGTGACCCGACATAGGGCCCTCCGCTGTCAGTAGCAGGAAGGAGAGTACGGGGGAACCGGGGAAACCGCAAGCCAGATCCACGGGTGCGGATCCGCTGGTATGGCTACACTTGCGACAACGGCAGATCCGCTCAGCACGCCCGGTTCCGCTCCTCACCCTTCAGCCTCCAGCTGCTAGCAAAGCCTCGGGGTAGGCGCACCCCGGCGAAGGCATCGAGACGGCTTGCCATCCGGTTTTTCGTAGGCCGCAATTCCCGCGCGGACCTCCCCGAACCTGGAGGTGACCAGCCAAGCGCCACCCGCGACGGCTACCGCGAAAGCCCGGCGCACCGCCCCCGAGCGCAGGAATTCCCGCATGAACACTCCCGTTGCGAAGGAGGTGGTCGTTTCCTCAGTCCCATTCGGTCCGCTCGTGAGCGTGAATCACGCCCCTCTTGACACCGCAGAATGCGGGGCCCTAACCTTGCCGTGCGACAAACAGACGGGAGCCCATGTCGGGCTGCCCGCTGAATACCACAGCCGAATTATTCCGGTCGACGGGTAGCTCCCCGACACCACGGCGAATAGGCGGGACAATCCACTTTCTCCTGTGTGTTTGTCGCAACGGCCCGGCTCCAATGCCGGTACGCCGGGCCACGGCCTCGACGCAACGGAGAACTCCCGATGAAGACCGGTATTCTGGACGGGCTCGGGGTAGGTAGCACCATCTGGCATGAGTGAGACGACGGAGGGTCTGTTCCGCGCCGCGCTGGGATTGCAGGAGCCGTGGTTTGTTGAGTCAGTTGAGTTCGATGTCGAGAAGCGTAAACTGCTCGTGCACCTGAACTTCGCCGCCAGCCGGACCTTCTCATGCGGCTCGTGCGGGGCTGAACGATGCAGATCATACGATACGCGGCCGCCCAAGGCCTGGCGACACTTGGATTATCTTGGATCTGAGACGTATCTGATGGCGCCTACCCCCCGAGTGACCTGCCACCGGTGCGAAGGGATCCGTTTGGCTGAGCTTACTTGGGCAGGCCCGAGGACGCGATTCACTTGGGCTTTCGAGCTTTGGATAGCGCAACTGGCCAAGCGGATGCCCCTGAAGGAAGTGGCGGAAATCGTGGGCGAGCCGCTCAGCCGCCTGCGGCGGATGGTGCTCGCGGTCGGGCGGCGTTGACGAGAGACCATCCCACCCCCGCCTTCCCGGCTTTCTCAGCTTCGGTTCTCCCAACCCAAAACGTTTCGGGTGGAGAGGGCGGTACGTTTCGGGTGGAGGATATTCGGCATTTTTTCGGCAGCCTCGCGCGCGCGCGCGTTGCGTCGGTTCCTCGGTGGTGGGATTCCTTTGGCACCGTTCTTGCGACAGAACCGGGTCACGAGGGTTTGCATGGCCCACTCGGGGCCACCCAATCATCATTCGAAAGGAGACCACCCTCATGAACAGACTCAAGCTACTGGCGGCAGCCATGTTGCTTGCGCTCCCGATCATCAGCGCGTGCGGAGACGATCCTCCTCTTCCGCCGCCGACCGGCTCGATTGACGGGTTGGTCTCGGTCGAGGGCCAGGGACAAGACGGAATCTCCGTCACCCTGAGCAACGGCGCCGCTGCCACCACGGCGAACGGAGGCATGTTCCGCTTCGACGGCGTCGAAGCCGGGGCATACACGGTCACCATCAGCAACTACCCGGACGACGCGAGCTTCGCGCAGACATCGTCCGCGGCGACGATCGCCGCCGACGGCGAAACCATCACCGTCAACTTCCCGGGCACCTGGATCCGCACCTCCGCCGTCATGGGGACGGTGACGGTCGAGAACGAAGGGCTCAGCGGCGTGACCGTCACGATCACGGGCGTCAGCGACTCCGAGACGCTGACGGACGCGAACGGCCAGTACGCGTTCACGGGCCTGCGCGCGGGGAACTACACGATCGGGATCTCCGGCTTCGACGAGGACGATGTCGCCTTCGGGTCGGTCGCGTCCACCGCGACGCTGGCGGTCGGCGAGTCCAAGGTCGTCCCCTTCGAGGGAACCTACCTGCGGACCTCGGCCATCACCGGCCAGGTCTCTGTCGAGGGCACCGGACTGGATGACGTGACGGTCAGCTTGCAGGGCCGGGGCGAAGAGCGGACCGCGACGACGAACAGCGCGGGCCAGTACACGTTCAGTGAACTCCGCTCGGGCGACTACTCGGTCGCGATCACGAACCCGAACGCGGACCAGTACGGGTTCGACGTCACCTCGAAGAACGTCACCATCGCGCACGGCGAGACGGCCAGCGTTCCCTTCGACGGGATCCTGCTGCGCACCGCTGCGATCATGGGTACGGTCACCGTCGAGGGTGTCGGGCTCGAGAACGTCATGGTCTCGGTGCAGGGCGAGGGAGAGACGTTCGAGGGCGTCACCAACGCCGCCGGACAGTTCTCCTTCACGGACCTGCACGCCGGCGACTACTCGATCGGAATCACCGGGTTCGACGACGACCTGTACGGCTTCGAAGTTACCACGGCGACGGTCACGGTGGCGCTCCAGGAGACGGCGGCGGTGCCGTTCACGGGGATCATGTTGCGCACGGCCGGGATCGCGGGTACGGTCACGGTCGAGGGCCATCCGATTTCGGGCGTGACGGTCACGGTGACCGGCGGCCCGAAGGATGAGGAGCACACTCGCACCACCAACGACGCCGGCTACTACATGGTCGACGACCTGCACGCGGGCGACTACGCGGTAGCGATCTCGGACTTCGACGCGAACGAGTACGAGTTCGAGGCGACCACGCATAGCATTTCGGTGGGTCTGCGCGAGACGGCGACGGTGGCTTTCCAGGGCGAGCTTCTGCGCACGGCCGGAATCAGCGGCCGGGTGAGCGTGGAAGGCATGGGCCTGGACGACATCACGGTGACGCTTTCGGGCGACGCCGACATGACGATGATGACCGCCGACGGCGGGCAGTACTCCTTTACCGGCCTGGCCGAGGGCGACTACATGGTCGTGATCGACGGGTGGGACGAGGCGGCCTACAGCTTCGAGATGTCCAGCGCCGATCTGGCCGTGGCCCAGGACGCTGCGGTGGTCCAGAACTTCGAGGGCATGCACACGCGGACCGCTTCGGTCGGCGGCATGCTCTTCCTGGACGAGGTCAACGCCGACGGCATGCATGACGAAGGCGAACCGGCCTTGGCGCATGCGGGCGCTCCGCTTCTGTTGCAGGGCCCCGGGGTCAACGACGTGCAGGTCGGAATGACCGGCGATGACGGCAGCTACGCCTTCGAGAACCTGATGGCGGGTACCTACCGCATCCTGGTTGACGTGTCCGAGGAACTCGTGGCGGCGCTGACCGAGGGCGGCTACCGCTTCGCGGGCGAGCTTACCGGGCAGGTGGTCAGCGTGGCCGCCGCCGAGGCCGCGACCGTCAACTTTCCCTTCCGGATCGTCATGCAGACGATCCATGTTGGGGCGGTGATGGGGAACGCCGAGGAGACCGGGGACATGGTGGCCGGCGTGAAGCTGGCCATGTACCCGACCGCCGAGGACGCCGACGACGGCACCAGCATGCTCGGCATGGGGACAACCAACGAGATGGGTGCGGCCACGATCGACTTTGCGCGCGCCATGGACCTCGGGCCGGGCGGCCATGGAACCGACCACCTGGTCTTCGTCAAGGTGACGGGAACCGGCCACGCCGATCTCGTCGTCTCCGACAACGCCCACATCGAGATCGCATACGCGGCGACCGACCGCGTCAGCCAGGCTCCGACGGCGGTGCGGCTGCTCAACAACCGTGCCAACTTCCAGTGGTGGGTCAAGAGCGACGCGGACGCCAAGGATGGCGACATGGCCCTCGAGGGCTGGAAGGTCGTCTTCGGCAGCGACACCATCGCCACGGGCGCGGACGGCAAGGGCAGCTACTCCGGCACGGTCGAAGTGGGCGACACGCCCGCCAAAATGACCGTCATGGCGGACACCACTCAGGCTGACTCGCTCACCATGAAGGAGGAGTGGATGCAGTCGGCGGCGCTGGCCTACACGCACAATCCGCTCGCGCTTCCGGCCATGAACACGGCCGCGATGAACGATCTGGGTCCGATCTACATCACCTACACCACGCAGAGGCTGGTGCTCGGTGTGTACCGTGAGGCGGACGACGAAGAGGGCTACACCGACTACCGGAGCGCGCTGCCCCGCGGCGACCACCGGCCTCACAAGGACGTGGCCGCGAAGATGAACATCGAGCTCATGACTCGTGACAGCCGCGACAGGTTGCGCCGCTACAGGTGGGGCGAGGACAAGAACGAGGACGGTATGCCCGACAAGGATGGCATCGCGTCCCCCGGCGTGGACGGCCTCGTCACCTTCACCGGCATTCCGGCCGACGCCGAAATCACCGTTCGCTTCCATGTGGGTCCGAACCGCAAGCAGCTGGACTACGGTTACGACGAAATCGAGACCTTCGGCGACGACCTGACCAACTTCGGATCGAGCGTGGGCGCGTTCGGCGAGATGGCCGGAGCCGGTCCTGAAGTCCGGGTCTGCTCCGCTTCCGAAATGACCGAAGACGCCTACTGCGCTACCTTCGGGTACCAGTGGATGACCGGTCAGTTGAGCGGCAACGTGGGCGACCAGAGGGGCCACACGGTCGACATCGACCCGGAGACGGGCCACGGCGCGACCGGCGACGACACCAAGACCGGCACGCGCGGCGCCTACAGGTTCACCGGCCTTCAGGACGGCGAATACTCCGCGACGGCGTCCGACCAGGGCGACTACACCGTCGACGGTGCTCCCACAAAGAAGGGCTTGGCCGTATACCACGACGAGTACGCCAGCAACAAAGACGAGGACAAGGCGGACAGCGCCTGGGTCGGTCGCCGGGCGCAGGCCAGGCACAGCTGGGAGACCACGAAAGGCGGCTTGGCGATCATGGGTTACGTTGCGAACGACCGCGACGATAACAACTTGATTCGTGGCGACGAGGGGATGGCCGGCCTCGAGGTGAAGCTGCTAACGGACGTCAAGTTCGTAGCGACGGGGGTCAACGCCGGGAAGCTATCCAGTTCGAAGACGGTGGCGACCACCGAGACCGCAGCCAACGGTCTCTACTCGTTCACCGGCCTGAACGACAAGACGAAGTACTGGGTCCAAGTGCCGACCGGCGGCTACCTCAATCTGGCCGACAAGAACCCGAATCTTGCGGGTGGATCGGGAGGATTCTCCGCGCAGAGCTACCCGGCGCTACCGGAGGAGAGCACGATCAACAAACCCATCTGGAACCGCGCTTCGAATCGCGCTTCGGGCACGGACGTGAGATATACGGTTGGCACTGGCTCGGCCGCACAGACCGCTACGCTGCGCAACTTCGCCCTCCTGTACACCGACGGCACGGTGGCCGGCTCTGTGAACAACCTGAGCGGCTCAAACGGCAACATTGATGTGAGGATCACGACCAGTACCGACAGCGAGGCCCTGTGGGAAAGGGCCACCAGCCGCAGCGGCGAGTTCTCGGTTGCGAACGTGATGGAAGGCACTTACACCGCCGTAATCGAGGATGGGGGCTTTGCCGCTCCTTGCCTGAACGCCGCTGGCACGCCCGACGACGACGGGCCGACCAGCGATGACGGCCAAGGCAACCAAGTGTGCTCCAATTCCGCCCGGACATCGCTCACCGGTTCAATTGAGGGCAAGGCCGACTACCAGAGTATGGGAACCCTGCATGTCTACAGCACGACCGCTCAGACGAGAGACCGGCTGGGCGACGATGTCCACTTCTTTGGCAGGCAGCAGGGCAGCGACCCCGCAACATACAACGACACCATATCTTGGCCATCCGGCTGGACGCGCACGGAGGGTGCATCTACTACCGATAATTCGTCACCCCTCGGTACAATCAGCTACGCCTCGGCGAGAGTGACCGTCTCTATCCCGGCGGCCGCCAACCCTAGGGCTGCGGGCATGACGATATCGGCGAAGGTCGGCGCCAGGGCCTGCTCGGGCCTGACCTGTACGTTGGTAGCCAATGCGACCGGCGGGTCAGGGATCGGCACACCGATGCAGAACACCATCACCGTGACGGTCACGGCGGCGAACGGCTACAACGACCACGAGTACAGCGTGATCGTGAGTCGCGCCGACCCGGTGGGCCACTCGATTGCAGCCGCGAATATCGCCCGGTCCGATACGACGGACTTGACAACGCACACCGCAAGCGGCAGTGGCGACAACTTCACGTTCACGACGACCGGAGCGTCCTCCGTCAACATCATCTTCGGGCTGACTACTCTGGGTGAGGCAGATGGGGACAACGCCTACTGCGCACAGCGCGTAAGCGTCAAGCCGACCGGCGGTAACGCACTTGATGCCTTGGACGACGATGACGACGACATCTGCCCGGACACGCGCTATAAGCTGAGCGCCTCGGCGTCCCCTGGGACATCGTACGATGTCGAGGTCACGTCGGAAGACGGTAAGAAGAAGACCTACCGCCTCTCCGTCATTGACCCTAACTAACTAACCAACCTCTCTCGCAGCCCCGACGAGAGGCCCATGGATCGCCCCCGTCCGGTTCGCCGGGCGGGGGCGGTTTGGCTTCTCCAAGACCTTCAGTCATCGGTTCGACATGGGAAATGAGACCATTCATCCACACGCGACCATGCACGCCACGGCCCAGGTCGATCCCACCGCAGTCGTGGAAGCGGATGTCATGATTGGTCCAGGTGTCCTTATTGGACGGCACGCGACCATCGGCGAGCGGGTGATTCTCAGACGAGACGCGAAGGTGGGCGAGTATGCGCGGGTGCACGCTGGAGCGAGTGTCGGACAGGGCGCCGAGATTGGGCCCGGCGCGAGGGTTGGTATCAAGGCGATGGTCGGCGCGAAGGTTCTTATGGGCGTTCGGGCGAACCTGGGCAACCGGGCAATGTTGGGCGACGGCGTTCACGTCGAGGATCGAGCCACGGTCGGAGACCGCGCAACGCTCAGGCAGGGTGTACATGTCGGCCCCGGGGCGCGGATCGGTGACCGGTGCCAGATCGGCAAGATCGTTCAAGTGGGTTCCGGCGCCAAGTTCGGCATCCGCGTGGGTGTCGGTGCCGAGAGCGTCATCGGACCGGATGCGGTAATCGGAAACAGAGCGTTGATCGGTCGACGTGCCCGCGTGGCCAAGGGTGCTACCGTGCCCTCGCGAGGGTTGGTTGGCGATCTGGACAAGGTGCGGAACATTTAGTGTACGGCTCTTTCGATGCAGGTCTACTGTATGAGGTGCTCGCCCTGTCGCCCCCGTGGTACGTACGAGAAGTCGGCTTCGATGACGAAACGGGAAATACCGTTACAGTGACCCTAGAATTCACTGTAGGAAGCGAGTTCACCTGCTCCACTTGTGGGGCTGATGGCTGCAAGGCCTATGACACCTTCCCAAAACGCTGGCGTCACGTCGACTTCTTCCAGTACCGATGTTACCTGCGTGCCTACTCACCCCGAGTTGTTTGCCCGAAGTGCGGAATCCGGCAAGCAAAGATCCCATGGGCGCGTTTGCGGAGCCGGGTCACATACGAGTTCGAGGAGTACTTGGTGAATCTCATGGAAGAGTTGCCGTCGTACCGGGCCTTGGCGCGAATCGTCGGCGAGCATGACACGCGCGTGAGGCGGTTGGTCAAGGCGCTGACGGAACGCGGGCCGTGAGGAGCAGCGGAAACGAACAAGAACACGACCGGAAGATCATCTCGCCTCACGGCGGATGCCGGAAGGCCAAGAAGGCGACCCAGCCAACTACGAGTCTGTCCGATGGCGCAAAGGCGCGGGGCACCTCGGCTCCCACATCTCTTAGGTCGATAGCGCGTTCTTACAGCGTCCCGCCCCGCTGGGCCGCTACGAGATTGACGTGCCACGGCCCACACCGTTGAGATCGTTCACGAGCCATTATGCCGGGTCGTGCACCTGCGGATCCGCGGAGGACGCGACAACTCGACCGAAGTCGTCACACAATGCCCCGCCTCGCACCGCTCACAGGCGGGATGGACAGTCCGTCGGGACTCATTTGCGCCGCCCGCTCCCCCAACCCCACAATCCCAACCTCCATCACCCCCACATAGCCCCCCCCCGCGGCGGCGGGGGCCGGGGGGGGGGGGGGGGGGGGGGGGGG
>VXOC01000267.1 GCA_009840215.1 Gemmatimonadota bacterium
GGGGCGGGTGCGTGGGGCTGACTGAGGCGGGTGGTGCGAGTGCGTGGTGTCCGGGTCGATATGTCAACTGTGGATTACATTTTGTCAACTGTAGTTGACTGATCGTGTGCTTCCGGTAGCTGAATGGTTCGGTGAACCGCAGTCACTGCCGGACCAACCGATACACCTCGACGCTCTCGCGCAGGAACTCATCCATGGAGATGCCAAGGACGTAGTCGTCACCCACTTCGAGCAGAAAGAAGCGCGGCGGCGTTCGCAGTTCTGCGATGGGGAGTCCATCGGGCCCGACCACCTTCCACCATGCCCCTTCATCGAGACGCCGGGAACTCACGGGATCGTCCAGCTCCATCGAGATCGCCGGCTGCTTCAACGGCGGATAGGCCATCACCCACACCCGATCCCCGGGAGTCGCCACGAGTCTGGCATACCGGGGATAGAAACCCGGATAGATGGAGGTGACGCCCTCGAAGAGTGACCCGCCGTCGGACTGTCGTTCCCTGGCGTCTGGAGGCACGACGGCCGGCTCGAAAGGTACGGGGAGGGCCGCAACCGTATCTCCACTGAAGCTCATCGCGAGAATGGTACCCGAACCGGTTTCGCCGACATGGATGCGGTCGTGCGCGGCCGCGACAACCGGGTGCCTCGGAAAGGCGTGCATGCTCTCTGTCGGGTCGTCCGTCCGCTCCACGCCGGGCACCACGGCGATCGTGTCGAGGTCCCCCGTATCGGGGACGTAGCGCCCGATCACTGTCGGCGGCCTCCCCGCATGGGGGTCCAGGCATGGTTGACCGGCTGGTGTGGAACCGGCGGTAGATGCGTAGCGCAGCAGGATCGAACCGTCTGGAAGCAGGTAGTCCTGACCCTCGGTGTACCAGCAACGCCCACGCGGTGGCAAAGCACCGGGACTCGAACTCGCGTACCGGCCATCGGGCCCGAATCGGGTGAGTCCCGTATGCCAGGAGAGTACGAGGATCGAGTCGCCGGGGAGGCGCGCAAGCTGATCGAACGACTTGAACTCGCCTGGGCCCTCGCCCTCGCCTCCCGCATCGAAGAGGTGGCGCCCCTCCGCATCGTAGTACTTCAGTTCCAGACTGCTCAGGTTCGCGATGACAATGCGGCCGTCCCCAAGCCGAACAGCGCCGACGACGTGGTGGAGAAGATAGCCCTCGCGCTCGTCGCCACCCCCGATCACGACGCTGGGCTCCTCGGACAGACTCCATCTCTGGAGGCGACCCTGCGAACCGGTGTTGTCGCTATCGCGGTGGAGGACCTGGTCCTCGCGCTCGTCCGCCTCTCCGCTGACGACAACGGGCTCCTCGGACGGGCGCCGGGTTTCGAGCGTGGCCACGCGCTGGTCGGTCCCTGTAACTCCTCTCGGCTCCTCGGGCAGGCTTCGGGTCCCGGCTTCGGACGTTGCGGGGGAATCCGGGTCGTTACGACATGACACAGCCGTCAGCGCGCACACGAGAAGGAGAAGCTTCATGGCCGGAGGCCGGCGCACAGGCAACACCGGGGTTGCGCGATTCGGTGTACTCATCTCCCTTCCCGGTCACAATCCTCGCGGATCAGGCAGTATCGTGCGGACAGTCAAGATGAAAGCGGCGCACCTTGTGGCAACAGGGGCTTCCGTCACTGGGCCAACCGGCCTCAAATCACCATCCACCACGGCGCGGCCAGCACCTCGGGAGTGATCCACTCCAGCGAATTCCCCCCGTGGAGCAGCAGCCCCGAGCGACTGGCGCGACCGTATTCCTTGCGAAAGGTCCGAAGGTGGGACGCGTCGCGCAGCCTCGGCCGCCGGGTGGCTTTCACCTCGACCGGCACCAGGGCTCCGCCCGCTTCGATCACGAAGTCCACCTCGTCATTCGTGGTCGTTCGCCAGTGCAGGATCTCGGCCTGCCCGGACCGCGAGTCGCGCCACACCAGCAGGTCCTGCAGGACCAGGTTCTCCAGGTGAGCGCCGCGCGGCTCCTCCTCCTGTGACAGGTGCATGGCGAGACCGGTGTCGCTCCAATACAGCTTGGGTGACTTGATGAGCCGCTTGGTGCGATTGACCGAGTAGGCGGGAACACGAACGAGCACATAAGAGGTCTCGAGCAGATTGAGATAGCGGTGTACCGTCGGTTGCGGCAGTCCGATGTCCCGTCCCAGGTCACTCTGGTTGACCGGTGATCCAAGGCGCAGGCAGGCGGCGCGCATGAGCCGGCGAAAGTCGGGCAGGGCGGCAATCGAGGAAAGCACCTGGAGGTCGCGCTCGAGATACGTTTGCACATAGCCCGCGCACCAGATCGCCCTTTCCTCGGGTGTGCGGAGATGGACGGCGGGGAAAGGAAATCCCCCGCGGCGCACCCATGTCCTCCAGTCCTCCGGCTCGCCGGCGTGGGCCGCAACGACATCCAGCCAATCCCGGTCCGGCACCTCCAACAACTTCTCCCAGATCCCGCAACGTCCGAGCCCCAGTTGCTCGCGACGCGTCATCGGCCAGAGGGTCAGATAGGTGGCACGGCCCGCCAGCGACTCCGAGACCCTTCGCATCAGGAGCAGATTGGCGGAACCGGTCAGCAGAAAGCGTCCCGGGACACGCTTTCGGTCGATCTCTCGCTTGACGGCGCCGAGGAGTCTCGGCTCGCGCTGAACTTCGTCCAGGGTGACCGGACGGGTGCCGCGGACGAGAGCGTCGGGGTCCCGGCGGGCGAGGCCGAGTACGTCCACGTCGTCGAGTGAGGCGAATCGGCGGCTGGGGGTCGCCCGGTGAGACGCCTGGCGATCGTCATCTCCTTGCGAACCGAAAGCACGCGCGAGCGTGGTTTTGCCAGTCTGGCGCGCTCCGCAGACGACAACGGCAGGCATGACGCGCATCATGGCGTCGAGGCGTGGGGAGACGGCGCGCGGAAGAATCAGATCATTCATGATGTGAATGATAATCATTCATAGCGTGAATGAAAAGACAAATGGGAGATCGTCAAGGCATCGTGGCGTACCGTCGGCCCAGAGTGGAGCGTGAGATTCGGTTATGTCAACTACACATTACAAAATGTAATCCGCAGTTGACCATTCGCCCGCCACCTACACCGCCACCGTCAGTTTCGCCGTGAACCCCGACGCCACATCCCCGCCCATCGTGGCCATCTGCCGGGCCACCCCGTCCCTGAAGACGCTGTCCCTGGTGAGCGAGACGCGCCGCTTGGTGCGGGCGCTCGCCTCGTATCCTTCCACCGCGTAGACCTCGTCGCAGGCAGCTTCCGGAAACGCAAGCTGCGAGGTCGCGATCCTCTTCCGCTCGTCCGTCGCGGCGGCCAGGCTGGGGAAGACCTCGAAGTGGATGTGCGGCCACCGGCCCCGGTAGCAGCCCGGGAAGATCGTCGTGAACGACAGCTCTCCGTTCGCGTCGCTCTCCTGGACGCCGCGCAGGTAGTTCTGGTCGGTGGCGCCCCGGTCGTAGAGCGAATAGCGGGCGGCGCGGTCGCAGTGCCACACGTACACGGCCATGCCGGGCGCGGGCTTGCAGCCGTTCTGCAGATCGACGAGCTGCAGGATCACCGTCAGGGGGACGCCGGCGGCCACTCCCGAAAGGCCCGCAAAGCTCGGCCGGATGTCGGTACGGACCACGCCCGCCTTGTCGAGAACGTTGGGCCCGTTGGAGCCGTCGCCGGGGAAGGGGCCCGCGGTCTCCTCGGGGATCTTGTCGCAGGTTTGGGCGACGCCGTCGTTACCCTGGAGATCGTCCGCGCGCCCGAACAGGTACAGCGCGCCCATCCCCACCCCTCCCGTGGCCAGCTTGAGCATGTCGCGGCGCTTCATCGCGTCGCCCGTGAGCTTCAGGTCCTCGTGCAGTCCGCCGTAGTCGTTGTGGTCCATGGGGTTTGCCCTTGTTCGTGTGGGATCCCGTTATCTGGTCGGTGACCGGCCATCGTCTGTGGTTTTGACACGCCACCCACGCGGTCCGTTAGCGGAGGGGCAGCGATCGAGGATGGCGATTCAGCAGTAGGGCCAGCCGACGGGCGTCCTGGCTTCATGCCTACCTCCCGCCCTCCAGCAACTCGAAGATCCGTTGCACCGCCACCGCCGGCACGCCCGACCCTTGAACCACCGGATAGCGCTCGGCATGACCAGTCATGTCGATCCGCGCGGCCGCCTCCTCATACGACAACCCCTCGGCGTGCAGCGCCACCGCCTGCGCGTACAGGTCTCGCAGATAGTCCTGCAGATACCCGATGCGCTCCTTGCCCTGGAACGGATTGCCATGCCCCGGCAGCACCCAGTCGAACTCCAGCCCCTTCAGGTGCTCCAGGGTCTGGACCCATTCTTCGATGTAGCCGTCGCCCATGTACGGCAGACTCGGCACGAGCAGATCACCCGTGACGATCACCCGCTCGGCCGGCAGATGGACCACCACGTCGCCCCCCGTATGCCCGCGCCCGAAGAAGAGCAGCCGGATCTCGCGGTCGCCACGGAAGAGGGTCATGCGCTCGGACAGCGTCGTGTTGGGCCCGGTCGGCACCGTCGCGTCCAGCCCGGCCTGGAAGTTCTTCATGTAGGCCAGCCTGCCTTCGGCCCCGGCGCGCTCCTCCTCGTCCTCGATCCCCTCGATCCGCTCTTCGAGGGCGGCGATCTGCGCGGGCAGGCCCCCGAGAAAGCTCTGGTACGAACGGCCCGTCGAACCGCCGCTGATGAGCATCTCGCGCGTGACCTCGTGGCCGATCACGTGCACGTCGGGCGGGTAGATCTGGTTGCCGTGCGCGTGGTCGAAGTGGTAGTGGGTGTTGACCACGTACCGGACCGGCTTGTCGGTGAGGGCCTCGATCTCGTCCACGACGCCGTATGCGGCCGCTGCCGAGATGTGGGACTCGACCAGGAGGACGTCCTCCTCGTTGACGATCACCGCACCGTGCGAGCCGACCGAGAGGTTGCCGGTTCCGCGGGCGTGGTAGATGCCCGGGACGACTTCCTCGAATTCGAAAGCAAGGCCCGCGTAGTCGGAGCCGGGGGGTGGGGGACTGTCGGTGCCGGGCGCGTCGGAGACCTGGCAAGCGGCGAGGAGGACGAAGGTGGCGAGAGGGCTCAGTCGGGGGATGGGCATGGCGGAGACTCGGGATCGGGGTGAACTCGGGTGAGCCTGGCGGCCCGCGGCGGGCATCCACCACGGACCGCTCACACTTGCGATCCGACCCGGGGACGGCAAGATGAAGTGGCCCCTCCAACGAGTCCCCAAATCCCCCATCCGCATGACCATCCCCTACGCCATGTCCTGGGAGAAACCCGCCCGTGCGCGGGCCGAGGGCTATGACCACGACCATGAGATCCTGGTCGCCCTTCCCCCCTCCTACCACGTGTCCCCCGAGCGGAGCTACCCGGTGCTCTGGTCGATGGACGGCGCGATGGCGTTCGCTGTGACGTCCGGCATCGTCAACCTCTACACGGTGGGCAAGCGCATTCCGGAGATCATCGTGGTCGGGGTCGGGCACCGAAGCGAGACGGGCATGCTGGGCTTCGCCAACCGCACCTTCGACCTGTTCCCTCCGGGGAGCGTCTGGTCGGATCCGGGCCTGGCGCGCGATCACATGAAGGGCAAGGGCTTCGACTTCGACATGGCGCTTCCGTTCATGAAAGGCGACCTGTTCCTCGACTTCCTGGTGGACCAGTTGCGGCCCTCGCTGGGCGAGAAATACCGCATGGCCGACGACCACGCGCTCTGGGGTCACTCCGCGGGCGGCGGGTTCGCCAGCTACGCGCTGCTGGCCCGCCCCGGCGCGTTCGGCCGCTTCATCATCGGGAGCGGGACCAACGGCCTGACGATCGATCTGGAGGCCGAGTACGCGAAGGACCACGACGACCTGGTGGCCAGGGTCTTCATCGGAATGGCCGACGGCGAGCTCAACCACACCGAGCTCTCCGCCCAGCGGCTGGTGAGCCGCACCACCTTGCTCGCCGAGAACCTGCGGCTGCGAGGCTATCCGGGACTGGACCTGCACACCCGCCTCTATAGCGACCGCGACCACTTCACGGTGATGCCGCTGGTCATCGGGGACGGGTTGCAGCATGTGTACGCCGACCTGATCGAGGGGCTGGAGAAGCCGAACTGGTAGGAGTCCGTGGATAAAGCCGCCCGAGCACCGAGAGCGACGAGGCGCCGGGCTGGCAAGGCGCGACGAGAGGTGAATAGCAGGGCTATTCGCCCGAGGAGCAACGCAGAGCGACGCTTGGGAGCAACCGAATGTATACTGTGAATGACACAATGTAACGTTGCCTTTACATCGGAAACGGGTGAAGCGGAGTGGCCAGCCCGGATGCATCGCCGCTCGAATGCCGGGGGGATTTTGTCCACGGGCTCGCAGGGAGGGATTGGTCACCGTCCCGGTCGCGCCTTATCCTTGACCCCCGTCCCACAAGTCCACACCAACCTGGAGGATCCGCCATGGTCCCCGCCCTCAGCCTGTGGGCGCCCATCCTGCTGTCGGCCCTGCTCGTCTTCGTCGCGAGTTCGCTCATCCACATGTTCCTCAACTGGCACAGGAACGATTTCCGCGGCGTCCCCGACGAGGACGGCCTGATGGACGCCCTGCGCGGTTTCGACCTCCCGCCGGGCAACTACCTGTTCCCCCGCCCGGAGAGCCGCGAGGTCATGCGGAGCGAAGAATTCCAGGCAAAGGCCAAACGCGGTCCCTGCGCGTTCATGACCGTGTTGCGCGCGGGCGATCCGTCGGACATGGGCAAGCAGTTCGTCCAGTGGTTCGCGTACTGCGTCGTCGTGGGCCTGTTCGCCGGGTACGTTACGGGGCTGGCGCTCGGACCCGGCGCCGAGTACATGGATGTCTTCAAGATCGCGTCGACCACCGCCTTCATGGGGTACGCGCTGGCGCACGCGCAGGACGCGATCTGGATGTCGCAGGGGTGGTCCGCGACGCTGCGCAGCATGCTGGACGGACTGATCTACGCGCTGCTGACCGGGGGCGCCTTCGGGTGGCTGTGGCCATGATCGAGCTCGTCGGGCAGAAGTGCGAGGCGTGCCGCAGGGGTGCGCCGCCGGCCACGGAGGCCGAGATCGCGGAGTTCAGCAGGCAGATTCCCGAGTGGGAGATCGTGGACCGCGGCGGGATTCCGGCGCTGGAGAGGGTCTTTCGGTTCGGGGACTTCGTGGCGGCGATGGCGTTTACGAACCGGGTGGGGGAGCTGGCCGAGGAGCAGGGCCATCACCCCGCGCTGCTCACGGAATGGGGGCGGGTGACCGTAACGTGGTGGACGCACAAGATCAGGAATCTGCATGTGAACGACTTCGTGATGGCGGCGAAGACGGACGCGGCATTCCAGGGAGATTGAGATGAAGAAGATGGACGCAGGTCGGACGGCCGCCCTCTTGTTGGCGCTCGCGCTCCTTGGCAGAGCATTCGATGGGATCTCCGCCCAGACTCTGATCCCGGAGCGGATCGGGACTGCGGAGGTTCCTTTGAGCCAGAGTGGCAGCATTGCACTCATGTCGGATGAGAATACGGCTTGTGTGATCGACTCCTATGAAGTGCGGGTTCGCTGCGTTGACCGAAGCGGCGACGTGGTCGGGGTCTTTGGACGGGAAGGGGAGGAGGCTGGTGAATTCGGCAGCGTCTCCAGGCTGGTGGGCGGTCTGGACAACAAGGTGGGAACGGTTGACAACGGACTCGACCGCTTTTCCGTGTTCGAGCCATCGGGAGTCCTGGTGTCGGAAGTCGTACTTCCAGCCGCGGCCGTCATCTTGGTTCCGGTCAGACGGTTCTCCACGACCGTTGCGGGTATTTCGGTCGTAATCGACATGAACCGGACTGGGGCCGATGTCACGCCGACTTTTTCGCACGTGTTCTTCGAGGTCGACATGGCATCAGGCGAAGTGGCACGACAGGAAGTGCCGCCGGTCGAGGCCGAAGTGGAATGCGGGTCGATCATCTACGGTTTCCCTGATCCGGCGGGCGGCTGGGTTCACGTCGCCTGCGAGGCCCACATGGTGTTCGTTGGTGAAGACGGTGACATCGCCATTCTCCAAGCCCCCACCTACACGGGTGAGATGCCGACCGATCGGGATGTGGAAAGGTTGAGGGAGGCAACCAGATCGATGGGACGATTCGGTGGCGGCATGGGTAGGGAGGCACTCGAAGAGTATCAGAACTCGCCGAGGAACTATCATCTCCTGTTCGGAGAGCAGAAGTTCGACGACCGGGGCCGTCTCTGGATCGCCACCCAGCGCGACCGGGACGAGTTCTCCTACGTGGACGTGTACGATACCGAAAACGCCGCGTTTGTCGGCAGCGTCCGCGTCAACGATCGCATCGAGGGGTTCGATTTGCTGGGCTCGACGCTGGTCGTGGTGGTCGAGCGGCAACTCTCTCCGGACGATGCGGACGGAATCCCGGACCGCGCGGTCGACTGGTATGATGTGAGCGGAACGAGGTGAGGCACATCCGCAGGACCCGGAATACACGCTGGACCAACAAACGAGGTAGACATGCTGAAGGATCGCACCAGGACTGCAAGTGCTGGTCCGTACATGCTCGTTGTCGTACTCGCGCTCGGGTGCGGCGCCGATAGCGGGGACGATGCCAGCGACCTCGAACGGACCTTTGCCCCTGAGAGAATCGGCACAGCCCAGGTGCCCCCGAGCGCGGACGGGGATGTCGCGCTGCTCTCGGGTGAGACCATCGCGTGCGTCATCAACTCCTACGAAGTTCAAGTCAGCTGCGTGGACCGAAGCGGTGCGGTTGTAGGAACTTTTGGGCGTGAGGGGGAGGGCCCCGGCGAGTTCGAAAGCCTGTCGGATGTCCTGGGCGGCCCTGACGGGACCGTGGGGGCGCTGGACATCGGCAACGACCGGTTCGGTGTGTACCAGCCGTCCGGAACCCTCCTTACCGAGGTGCCGCTTCCCGGCGCCGCCGTCGGCCTGAGCCCGATCCGTCGCTTTGCGGAGACTCTGGCTGGTGTGTCGATCTCGCTCGATCCCGCCGCCGTGCAAGCGGGGGCCGGACCTGGGGGGTATCTCACTCTGTTCGAGGTCGAAATTGCCTCGGCGGAGCTGTTGCGTGAGGAAGAGGTCCCGCCGGTCGACGCCGAAGTCGAATGCGGGCGGATCCTGTACGGTTTCCCCAATCCCGGCGGCGGCTGGGTCTTCATCGCCTGCGAAGGACACCTGGTTTTCGTCGGGGTCGGCGGTGAACCGACGGTGGTCCGGGCACCTGCGTACACCGGCGAGCTGCCGAATGACCGCGATGTGGCTGAGCGGATCGAGGGCATGAGCTTTCTGGCCAGTGCCGGTATTCCCTTCGATCAGGAACGGCTGGACCGGTATCGGAACACCCCCAAGAACTATCACCTGCTTCTCGGAGAGCAGATCTTCGACGAACAGGGCCGGCTCTGGATTGCGACCCAGCGTGACCGGGACGAGTACTCGTACCTGGATGTGTACGTGCCCGGCGACGCGGCGTTCCTCGGCACCGTCAGGGTCGATGATCGGATCATGGGGTTCGACTTGCTGGGCTCGACGCTGGTCGTGGTGGTTGAGCGGCAGCTGTCGCCGGAAAACCCGGACGGCATCCCGGAGCGCGCGGTCGACTGGTATGATCTGAGCGAGTGGCGGTGAGGACTCCCGCTGTTGGTCCCTGGCCCGTGCGGTGGTGGCTTGGACATCTTGATTAACTCGTAGTGCACTGACGCGCAACGCGCCCGCCTTCGCGCAGTTTTCGAGGCGCTCGCGTTCAGCCATGGCGAGCTGGTCAACCATAGCAACGTCGCCAGGGACTGCGGTGTGAGTTCCAAGACGGTCAAGGAGTAAGCACGACGTTCCGGTCGGTTCTGGCGGACGAAGTCGGGGCTGGAGTGCGACTTCGTGCTGGGCCGGGAGGGGGGATGTCGTGATCGAGGTGAAGGGTGGCGCGAACCCGGGGTCGCGGGAGTTGCGGGGACTGAGGGCGTTCGTCGACGAGCACGGTCCGCGGCGGGCGATCGTGGTCTGCAACGGGAGCGCGGTCCGGAGAACGGCGGACGGGATCTGGATCCTGCGGTGGGAGCGGTTTCTGGAGCGGCTGTGGGGGGATGAGGTGGTTTCGTGACTGCCGGGCGCCAGTCCTTGCGGTGCTCATCACACGATCCGCAAGTTCACGTTGAGGGTGCGGACTCACTGCGGCCTCAGACCCAAACCGGGGGAATGTGATCCATGGTGAACAAGAACTGCGTCCTTGCGATTCTCGCCTCCTTCGTCACGATGTTCGTGCTCGGCTACGTTGCCTACGAGCCGTTGCTCGGTGGCTTCTTCGCGGACAATGCGGGCACCGCGACGGGCGTCATCAAGGAGGCTCCGGTCTTCTGGCAGATCATCGTGGGGCAGCTCTGCGGGGCGACGCTCCTGGTCTATGCGCTCTCGTGGAAGGGTGTGGAGAACGCGGCCGACGGGGTCAAGGGTGGGGCGCTCGTCGGTCTGCTGCTGAGTCTGTATTTCGGGTTCATGAACCTGGGCACGATGAACACCAGCACGATGAACGCGGCGCTGGTGGACGCGGTCGTGTCGGTGGTGTTGTGGGGGGTGGCGGGGGCGGTGGCGACGGTGGTGCTCAAGCGGGGGTAGGGGAGTTGATGGTGCCCGCACCGGGGAGTCCTTGACCGATGGCCGTGAAGATGGTGGTTGCGGTTACCGACTGGGATTGGTTCGACCATGTCCGACGCCTGGCCAATCCGCCCGAGGTCAACTTCTGGGCCCCTTCCAACACGCGATTCAAGGCCCTGCAACCCGGTGAACTCTTCCTGTTCAAGCTGCACGCGCCCAGGAACTACATTGTTGGCGGCGGCATCTTTACCTACAACACGCCGCTACCGTGCTCGATCGCGTGGGAGACGTTCCGTGAACTGAACGGCGCGACCTCGCTGGCGGAGATGCGTGCGCGGATCATCAAGTACCGCAAGGCATCACCTGACGACCGGGACGACTTCCAGGTCGGATGCCGGATCCTTGGCATGCCCTTCTTCTTTCGTGAGCGGGATTGGATTCCGGCGCCGGCGAGCTGGAGCCCCAACATCGTCAGCCTCAAGACCTACCGTACCGACGAGCCCGATGGCCGCCTGCTATGGGATGCAGTCGGTGACCGGCTGGCGCGAGCGTCGCTGGAGCGTCCGTTCGACACTGCCGCCTTCGGAACACCCCAGATCATTGCACCTCGCCTGGGACAGGGCGGGTTCCGTGTGCGGATCATCGACGCCTACGATCGGCGCTGTGCAGTCACGGCCGAACGGACCCTCCCGGCCTTGGAGGCCGCTCACATCAAGCCGTTTGCGCAGGAGCGCCGGCACGAGATCTCGAACGGTCTGCTTCTCCGGCGCGACATTCACAGCCTGTTCGACACCGGCTACGTTACGGTCACCCCAGGTTTCCGGTTCGAGGTGAGCGACCGTATTCGGGAAGACTATGAGAACGGGCGCGACTACTACCGGTTGCATGGCCGGGAGATTCGAGCTCCCGGAGACCTGGCTCTTCAGCCGGACCCCACGGGCCTTCAATGGCACAATGACCACTGCTTTCTGGGTTGATGGCCGACTTCGACCGTTCGGGGAGGCCGCGTCGGTCCGTAGGAGAGGCTGCGCAGAGCATTCGCACGGTATGCCATCCACCGCAGGTAAGCGCTCAGTGATTCAAGATTGTCAACTATACATTACAAATTGTCATGTTTAGTTGACGGTGCGCCGCTGGGCTCCCCTCCTACCGAAACCTCTCCTGCAACCTCTCCAGCTTCTCCGCCCCCGGACACAACTCCTCGAACGGATAGTCCACCAGCGGCTCCTCCACCGTCCCCTGGATCCCGTGGAAATCCGCTTCCTCCCCCACCT
>VXOC01000053.1:0-958 GCA_009840215.1 Gemmatimonadota bacterium
CCCCCGCCCCCCGCACCGCCGCCACCGCCTCGCGCAGGCGCTCCATCTCGCCCCTTGCGCTCACGATCGCGGTCCCAGCAGGGTCGTACCCAGTCGCACCATTGTGCTTCCCTCCTCGACGGCCAGGCCGTAGTCGTTGGACATTCCCATCGAAAGTTCGCACCCTTCGACCCCGGGCAGAACGGCCGCGGCCTCCATGACCTCGCGCACCTTCGCGAATGTGGATCTGAGTACGGCCTCTTCGCCGGTGAAGGGGGCCATGGTCATGAGGCCCTGGACGCGCAGTCCCGGCAGCTCCGCGATCCTGCCGACGGCGTCCACCGCCTCCACCACGGGAAAGCCCCCCTTGGTGGCCTCCCCCGACGCGTTGACCTGGACGAGAACGGGCACGCGATCCTGGTTCACCGATATCGGGGGCAGGACCTTGCGTCCCAACTTTTCACCGAATCGCGACAGCTTTTCCGCCAGACGGAGCGAGTCCACGCTGTGAACCAGCGCCGCGAGCCGGGCCGCCAGAACCGCCTTGCGGCGCTGCACGTGACCGATCATGTGCCATCTCGTATCGCGGGGATACGCCCAATCCTGGTCCTCCACCACGATGTCGCCCAGGAAGCCCATCTTGTTGTCCAACTCCTCGACCCGGTTCTCACCGAGGTCGCGCAACCCGGCTTCCGTAACCGCCAGGACCGCGTTCACAGGGTGGCCCTTGGTGACCGCAACGATGCGCACCGCCGACGGATCCCGCCCGCTCCGCGCCGCCGCGGCCGCGATCACGTCCCGCACGCCGGGCAGCCGATCACGCAGGGTGCGCGCGTAGCGCTCCTTGACCACACGATCCTGGTCGTTCATTTCGCTCCGTATGCCGGCAAGTCCCGGGGATCAACCCGCGAGACCGCCGACCGTGAGTGGTGCATGGATCCCGGGCCGGACGAGCGAACGCCCCGCCGGCCCGCGTGGC
>VXOC01000053.1:968-11670 GCA_009840215.1 Gemmatimonadota bacterium
CGGCAAGGCCCGGGTTTTCAACCCGCTTTCGGCCCCCCGTTGGTGGGGCGGGGGGCCCGGGGGCGCCCCCGCCACCCCCCGCGCCGCCCCCGGGCGGGGGGGGGCGTTCGCGCTATCCGGGCGGCCCGTGGCAGAACGCGGACGTCCTCCCCCGGATCGCGGCCGCGCGAAGTGTTACCGGGTCTCGAACTTGATGTCCAGGGCAACCCAGACCGGGACCGCCTTGTCGCGGTTCATGGCCGGCGAGAAGTTCAGCCTGTCAGCAACCTTGATGGCCGCGTCGTCGAGTGCCTGGTGTCCCGAACTGGTATGCACCTGGGTCTTGACCACCTTGCCGGTCTCGTCGATGAAGAACCAGACCTTGGTGGTGCCCCCGATCCCCGCGTCCCGCAGCAGGGGCGGATACTCGCGTTCGAGCAGACGCGACATCTCATCCCGGTTCTTGAGGACGGGATAGATATCGACGTTCGTCCACACGGGCGCGGCGGAGATGTCGGTCTCCACCTCGTCGGGAGGCGGCGGCAGGTTCTCGACCGGGTTGGCCTCGAAGGTCACGTCGGGAATCGTGATGTCGTCTTCGATGTGCGTGTCGGTCACCACCGGCAGGGCCGGCCGCGCGATGGCCTCCGGGGGAGGCGGGATGTCGATCTGCTCGGGGATGTCGATCATGTCAATGGCCTCGGCATTCACGCTGACATCAGCCGCCTGCATGGCCGGCATCAACGCGAACACCAGGAAGTGGAGCATCGCCGCCGCGCTGATCGAGCCCCAGAACCAGGCGGAAAAGGAACTTTTGAATTCGTCGTTGGCGGTCGCCAGAACTTCCGCCCCTGGGTCGTGTTGAATCGGGTTCATCGTCTCTCCCTCGTGATGTCCTGTTCCAGTTCGGTCGCAAATACGACCCGCAGCGCTCCCGCTGCCTGCAATTCCTTCTGTACCAGATCAATGTACTGGTATCTGACGTTCTGGTCGGAACGGAGCGAAATCACCAGGCTGGTGTTCTCCGCATACAGCGGCCTGACGATACTCCTGACGTCTTCCATCTGCCAGAGCTGGTCGTTGATGTAGACTTCCCCGCTCACCTCCACCCAGATGTTCAGGATGTCCTTCTGCTTGTCGTCCATCTTCTCGGCGGCCTCGGCCTCGGGCCACTCGATGTCCCGCTTCTTGTCCTTCTGGAAGACCGTGGTGACCATGAAGAAGATGAGCAGCAGGAAAGCGATGTCCGCCATCGAGGACGACGGGATCTCCTGCGAAGCCTTGGACTTTCTCTGCAGTCCACCGGATTTGAGACCCATTGTGCTACTCCTCCAGCAGCTGCAGGGAGATCTTCTTCGAGCCCGCCGTGTGGAGGGCGTCGAGGACATCCACCATGAAGCGATACGGCGTGTCCGGGTGGGTCTTCACCGCCGCGATGAGGTTCTCGTTCTCCGCAAACCCCTGGCGCCAGATCGCCTCGACATCGTTGGGAGCCACCTGCTGCTCCTGCTGGCTCTCGCCGCGCTTGATGACCACCGTTCCGCTCGGGTTGATGATGATGTGAAGCACGTTCTTCTGGCTGACCTCAGTCTCCTCGGCCTGCTCCGGCAACACGATCGCCAGTCCCCGTTTCTTGGGGAAGGTCGTGGTGACCAGGAAGAAGATGAGGAGCAGGAATGCGATGTCGGCCATGGACGACGAGGGGATCTCGTCGGAGACCTTGGACTTCTTGCTACCAAGAACCGCCATTGGTGGATCTCCCGGTTTGGAGGCCTTCTCCTACGTTTCTAATACCGTAACGGGTTCCCGAAAGTTCCTCCAGTCCCCCGTGTGCCCGACAACTCAAGATACGACCTGCAACTTGCCCTCGCGTTCCAGGTCCCAGGCGATGTTCAGCACCTTCTGGGTGCTTTCCTCCATATCCACGATCAGCCTGTCGATCCGGCTGACAAAGAAATTGTACCCGATGTTGATGGGAATCGCGATGGTGAGCCCCGCGGCCGTCGTGAGGAGCGCCACCTTGATCCCGCCCGCGACGGTCGCGGGATCCACATCCCCGGACGCCTCGATCGAGGCGAAGGCGAGGATCATCCCCGCCACCGTGCCCAGGAAGCCCATCAGCGGCGCGACGTTGGCGATCGTGGCCAGGATCACCAGCCCGCGCTCGAGGAAGCTGAGCTCGATCGCCCCGGTTGTGGACACGATCTGCTCCAGTTCGCCCTCCTGCACCCTGAGGCCCCGCATCCTTCGGAGCCCGGCCACCAGGATGGCGGCCGCGGGCCCGGGGGTCTGCGCGGCGATCGCGGCCGCCTCGTCGAGCCGGCCCGCCGCGGCGGCTTCCTCCACCTGTTCGATCACCGAAGCGGTCTGCCGACCCGCCATCCACAGGGCCCAGAACTTGGCAAGGATGACGCCGAGGCCGATCAGCGAGCAGATGACGAGGGGATACATCATGATGCCGCCGTCGGCGAAGAGCGTCAGAAGCTCATAGTCTCTGTTCAACGGTTGCTCCGGAAGTGAGCTGTGATGGATGTGAGGGCGGAAACCGGCCGCAATGTAGGAGGCCGGGCCACGGGCGTCAACGAACAATATGTGCGTCCTGCCCACACGGCGCCACCTGGGGGGGTCCGCGGGGGAAATCGCGACGGGGTTTCGCACGGTGGATCCTTCCGGCTGCTGTTATCGTACAGGAGTCATGAACGGCTTCCTGCAGCAGCTCCAGTTTCTGAGGCCGGGGTGGAACGACCTCGTCGAGATCGTGATCGTCTTCCTCCTGGTCTACCGGCTTCTGTTGCTCATTCGGGAAACGCGGGCTATGCAGATGCTGCTGGGCGTTCTCCTGCTGGCCGGGCTCTACCTCATTTCGGTCATTCTGGACCTCTCCCTCATCCGCCGCCTGATCGAGGCGATATTCCAGTACGGGGCGATCGCCGCGCTGGTGGTCTTCCAGCCCGAAATGCGCGCGGCCCTCGCGCGGCTCGGACAGACCCGGCTGGTGCGCATGCTGGGATCAACGCCCCAGGCCAGGATCGTGGACCGGCTCGTGGAGGGTGCGGAACAGCTCTCCAGATCAGGGGTCGGCGCGATCCTGGCGGTTCAGCGCGAAACGGGCTTGCGCGAGTACGCCCAGACCGGGAGGAGCGTCGAGGGAGTGCTCTCGCCCGAACTGCTCGGCACGATCTTCGCCCCCAACTCCCCGCTTCACGACGGCGCGGTGATCATCGTGGGGGACAGCATACAGGCCGCCGGCGCCATCCTTCCCCTGACGCAGAACCCGATCGGCGACCGTACGCTGGGCACGCGGCACCGGGCCGCGATCGGCCTCAGCGAGGAAACGGACGCGATCGTGATCGTGGTGAGCGAGGAGACGTCCCGGATCTCCGTCGCCTACCGGGGCAGGATCGAGTCCGGCGTGACCTCCGAACGTCTGCGCGAGATGCTCGAGGCGTCGCTCCCGCAGTCCGCGGCCGGGGGACTCGGGACGCCTCCGCTGGAGGCTGTGTAGGCCGGGCCGGAGTTCGAAGCCGAACCAGCACTTCGAAGCCGCCCCGGCACTTCGCGGTGCCCGTCCAGGACCCCGGTGCGCTCAGCCCGGCGACGGAAGCGGGTCGGGGCTCCCCAGTCCGGGCTTCGGTTTCGGGGCCACCGTGGTTTCGGCGCCCGGAAGGGGAAGCTGCGGCTGCTCGGATTCGAACTCGTCGGCCAGCGGGGGCAGCGACTTTCCGTCCAGAAGCAACTGGATCTCGTCGCCGTCGAGCGTCTCGCGTTCCAGAAGCGCCCCGGCCAGGTCATCGAGGAGGGCGCGGTTCGCGTCCAGAATCTCCCGTGCCCGGGAATGGGCCTCGTCGAGCAGCAACTTGACCTCTTCGTCGACCTGTTGCGCCGTGAACTCCGAAACCTCTCGGCGCTGCACCAGCTCGCGGCCCAGGAAGACCTCCTGGTCGGAGTCGCCCACGGCCATGAGGCCGATACGGTCGGACATGCCGAAGCGCGTCACCATGCGCCGCGCCATGGTGGTGGCGCGTTCGATGTCGTTCCCCGCGCCGGTGGTCACCTTCTCGGGGCCGAAGACCAGCTCCTCGGCCACGCGTCCGCCGAAGAGCATCGCGAGCTGGCCGGTCATCCAGTCGCGCGTGTAGGAGTGACGGTCCTCCTCCGGGAGCGAGGCGGTGAGTCCCATGGCCCGCCCGCGCGGCACGATCGTGACCTTGTGGACGGGGTCGAGGCCCGGGATCTTCACCCCGATCACCACGTGCCCGGCCTCGTGGTACGCGGTCAGCTTCCGCTCGGCGTCGGTGAGCACCATGCTCCGCCGCTCGGTGCCGAGCATGACCTTGTCCTTGGCCTGCTCGAAGTCCTCCATGGCCACCTGGTCCACCCCGCGGCGCGCGGCGAATAGCGCGGCCTCGTTGCAGATGTTGGACAGGTCGGCGCCGCTCAGTCCCGGTGTTCCGCGCGCGATGAGCGACAGCTCCACATCCTCCTCCAGCGGGAGCTTCCTGGCGTGGACCCGCAGGATGCCCTCCCTGCCCTTCACGTCGGGGAGATCCACCACGACCTGGCGGTCGAAGCGCCCGGGACGAAGCAGGGCGGGATCGAGCACGTCGGGCCGGTTGGTCGCGGCCAGGAGGATGACGCCCTCGTTGGCCTCGAAGCCGTCCATCTCCACGAGCAGGGCATTGAGGGTCTGCTCGCGCTCGTCGTGGCCGCCGCCCAGCCCGGCCCCCCGGTGCCTCCCCACGGCGTCGATCTCGTCCACGAAGATGATGCACGGCGCGTGCGCCTTCCCCTGTTCGAAGAGGTCGCGCACCCGCGACGCGCCCACCCCGACGAACATCTCGACGAAGTCCGAACCGGACATCTGGAAGAAGGGACGCGCAGCTTCTCCGGCCACCGCGCGGGCGAGCAACGTCTTGCCCGTACCCGGCGGCCCGACCAGGAGGACGCCCTTCGGGAGCCGGCCGCCCAGCCGCGAGAAGCGCGGCGGGTCCTTCAGGAACTCGATGATCTCCTCGAGCTCCACCTTGGCCTCCTCCGCGCCGGCCACGTCGGCGAAGGTGACCTGGGGCGTGTCCGGACTGATGAGCCTCGCCTTCGAGCGCCCGAACTGGAAGGCGCGGTTCCCGCCCGCCTGCATGGAACGCACGATCCAGATCCAGAAGACGATGATGAGAAGCCAGGGCAGGAAGGTCCCGATCATGGGAAGCCACCCCGGCGGCTTGGGCCGCGCGTCCACCTCCACCTGCTTCGCCCGTAGCTGCTCGGCCAGGTCGGCCGCCGCCCCGGGGACGATGTTGGTGACGAACTCGTTGACGTTCGCCTCCTCCACCTCGATCGTGTTCTTGAACTCGCCGCGGACCTCCGACTCTCCGAAGAAGGTGACCTCGAGGATGTTGTTGTTGTCGAGCTGCCGGTAGAGTTCCGAGGGGCTGACCCGGCCCATGGACCGGTCTCCTCCCTGCATGAACTGGAAGGCCAGGAAGGTCATCAGCGCCAGCAGCAGCCAGAAGGACGCCGTGCGTGATACCCCCTTCAGCTTCTTCGGCGGTTCGGCCGGGGGAGGGTTCTTGTCTGACATTTCCTGCCTTTTTCGCGTTTCTCGGGCCGGGCTCGCGGCCGCGTCACATCGCCCCGATATACGGAAGGTGCCGAAAATCCTCGCCAAAATCCAACCCGTAGCCCACCAGGAACTCCCCGGGGGCGTCGAAACCGACCCAGCGGGCGTCCTTGGGGAGCCGTATGAGACGCTTGTGTAGCAGCGTACAGACCTCGAGGCTGGCGGGTTCCCCCTGCTGTAGCGCGGGGAGGACGCGCAGCAGGGTGTTGCCGCTGTCGATGATGTCCTCGACGAGGATCACGTTGCGTCCGGCGATCGACGTTTGCGGGTTGTAGAAGAGCCGGACCTCGCCGCTGCTGGTCATGCGCTTCCCGTAGCTCCCGGCAACGAGGAAGTCGACGTGAATGGGAATCGGAATCTCACGCACGAGGTCGGCCACGAAAATGAAGGATCCCTTCAGCATGCCGAGCACGAGGACGTCGTCCTCCGCCGCGTACGCTTCTCCGATTTCGCGGCCCAGTTCCGAGACGCGCCGGCGGATCTCGCCGGCCGAATAGACGACGCGCCGCAGACGGCCGTTCCGCGTTGCCGCAAGGTCGATGTCGCTCACGCCTGTTCCCTTCGCGTAGTGGTGTGGGTGGAAGGGGACGGGATCGCTCCCGAGCGGACGCGAGTCTTGTTCACGACTGGATCCTGACCTCCAGGCGGAGTGCCTCGCCCGACAGCGACACGCCGGCCCCGCGGGCGGGTTGTGCCGACCCCGGCACCCATACGATGGCCCCGCCGGCATCGGCAACTACCGGCCAGCCTTCGCGGCGGTTCGCCGGAACCCGCGCTTCCAGGAGTATCTTCTTCACCTTCTTCTTCCCGTACGGCAAGGTCATGCGGTCGCCCGGCGCCCAGGGACGCACGTCGAGGGGAAACCGTACGTCGCCGGGGGCGAAGTGCGCAACGAAGGGAGGGCGCGCCCGCGCGGCCGGCGATTCGCTCCGGATGCGCCGCCGGGCCGGTCCCGGGGGAGTCCGATGCGCGCTCCGCCAGGATACGGCGACGCGGCACGCGCCGTGCGTGAAGGCCGCCCGGCCGCTCGGCGGGTCGACGCGGACAAGCGGGGGCGGGCTGGCGAACGAGGGACCGGGAGGGGGCGGGACCGGTGTCTCGGGGTCTGGTGCCTCGCGGGTGTGCGGCTCCCCCGTCACGGCACCCCGGAGGTGGATCTCGCCGAGGTGGTGCTCGACCGCGACGCCTCCCTCCAGCGTGACGCCCCGCCCGCTCGGAGCTTCGCGCACGAAACGCAGGAGCGCCGCGGTGGCCGCGCGGCCGGGAGATCCGCCCAGGCGCGTGGCGGCGCGGCGGAGCAGCACGGTCAGGAGGGGGTCGGGGAGGGCGGCGAGCGCCTCGCGGTCGAAGGACAGGGCCGGCTGTGACGCAGGGGCGGACGCCGCGGGGGCCAGCGCCGCGATGCGCTCGTCGAGGAGATGGTCCAGGGCGGCCGATTCCACCCGGCTCGTGCCCGCCAGCGAGACGAGCGCGGCGGCCGCCCCCGGTACCGCGGCCTCCAGCGCCGGGAGGACCTCGTGACGGATCCGGTTGCGGGTCCAGCGCGGGTCGCGGTTGGTGGGGTCCTCGCGGTGAGGGACCCCGTGCGCGGCCGCATAGGCCTCCACCTCGGCGCGCCGGAAGGGCAGCAGGGGTCGCACCGTCGACGGAGAGCGCCCCGGGTGGATGCCGGCCAGACCGCGGGGACCGCTCCCCCGCGCGATCCGGAAGAGGACCGTTTCGGCCTGGTCGTCGGCGGTGTGGCCGGTCAGGATCACCGTGCCGGCACCGAGGGTCTCTGCCACCTCCGCGAAGAATCCGTAGCGCAACTCCCTTCCCTCCGCCTCGGTGCGGACCGCGGTGGCGGCGGTGCGATGGTGGAACGTCACCCCCCATCCCGCACACACCTCGGCGAGCCACGCAGCGTCGGCCGCGCTGCCGGGGCGCATCCGGTGGTCCAGGTGGGCGGCGTGCAGCGTCAGGGACGGGGCCGCGGCCGGGAAGCGCAACAGGTGGAAGAGTGTCATCGAGTCGACGCCGCCCGAAACGGCGACGACCGCGTGCCGCGCACCGTCCAGGAACCCGGAAGCCGCCAGGTGGTCGCCAAAACGCCCGGCCAGAACGAGGCCGTCCGCCGCGCCGGTCATCGTCCACCCTCCCTCACGCGGGCCGGGGCGGGCGGGCGTCCCGACACCTCGGTCAGAAGATCCGCCAGCAGGTCGGGACGGTCGGTCTGGATGCCGTCGACGCCCCACTCGAGCAGACGGCGCATGTCGGCGGGATCATCCACCGTCCAGACGTGCACGGGGATGTTCGCCCGGTGCGCCGCCCGCACAAAGGCCGGCGTGACCACCCGGTAGCGCCCCGACCGTTCCGGGACCTGGAATGCGTCGATGGCCGGGACGTACCAGCGCCCGATCCCGGGGACGCGGTGCAGCAGCCAGAAGGTCAGCACCTGATTGCGCGACGCCCCCATCGGTCCCCCGTACCCCCGGGCGCCGTCGCGGGTGCGCTCGAACTCGGCGCCGATCAGAACGCGGTGCTCGGCCCCGCGCACCCGGATCACCTCCACGAGGGGACCGGCGGCCTCCGCCACCTTGGGTTCCACCATGATGCGCATCTTCGGCATCTCATCCAGCACCTCGTCGAAGAGCGGGATGCGCACACCCCGGCTCCGGTACGGGAACTCCCCCGCCGGATCGCGGAAGCGGTAGCCGGCGTCGAGTTGGCGCACCGCGTCCCACGGCATGTCCCGCACGGGTCCCGAGCCGTCGGTCGTGCGGTCGACCGTCGCGTCGTGGAGGACCACGACCCGGCCGTCAGCGGTCAGCCGAACGTCCATCTCGAGCATGTCGGCGTCCCAGTCGCCGACTGCGCGCCGGAAGGCGGTCATCGTGTTCTCCGGAGCCAGCGCCGCCCCGCCGCGGTGCGCCGCCAGCACGGGCGCGCCTCCCAGGAAAGGGTGGCCCGGGCGGGGCTTGCGGAAGAGCATCCGGCCCCCGCTAGCGGCCCGCGGAACGGCCTCCGCGAGCACCAGCCGCGGCGAAGCGCCGAGGTCCGGTCCACGGACTGCTCATCTCAGCGTCCCCGCCCGCCGGCGATCTCCTCGACGATTCTGGCGGCGCCGTAGATGTCCTGCAGCGCTTCCAGGATACCCCGCGCGTCCACCGCGACCGACCGGTTCAGCGCCGGCATGTAGATGTAGTCGCCGGGCAGGCTCTGGATGTTGCCGTCGAAGACCAGTCCCACGATCTCCAGCTCGCGGTTGACCACAGGCGAACCCGAGTTGCCGCCGATGATGTCGGCGGTGCTCACGAAGTTCAGGGGCGTCGAGAGATCGAAGTCGGATGAGGGGTTCAGCCAGCGCTCCGGCAGCGCCCACTCGTCGGCACCCGGGTTGGAATGGTGCCGGTCGTAGAGGCCGTAGAAGGTCGTGTGGGTGGGGGCGACGGTACCGTTGTAGGGGTATCCCTCGACCACCCCGTCGGCGAGGCGCAGCGAGAAGGTGGCGTCCGGCGGAATGCGGGTGCCGTCGACCTCGAAGCGGGCGCGGCCGAGGCCCGCGGCGATCGCCTCCTCCTCGGGGATCACGCTGGACATGACCTGCTGATAGGGTCCGAAACGCCCCAGCAGCGCCTGCACGAAGGCGAAGGCGGGTTCGGTGGCGGGATTGAACATGCCGCCCGTCACCAGGGCCACGGCACCCGCGGAGTCGGCCATCGCCGAGGTGCCCATCAGGGCCGACGCAGCCTCATCGGCGCTACGCCCGCCCAGCAGCGCGCGCACCGAGGGGTCGCCGGTGCCGAAGGCGTCCACGATGTCCTGGTAGCGGGCGGCCAGCAGGGCCACGTCGAGTTCCCGCGGCCGGTTGGTGACGCCCTTCAGTTCCTCGACGATCTCTTCGAGCTCCTCCGGGGAGGCTCCCTGCTGCTGCGCGCCGAGGTACTGGAAGGTCGCCAGCGTGCGCAGGATGAGCGACGACTCGTAGTCGGCGTTGCCGAAGGCCGCGAAGGCGTTGAACTCGGCCGCGATGGCAGCCTTCCTGGACTGCAGCGCGGCCATCTCCCCGAAGAGCGGCAGGTACTCGGCCGCGAGCGCGGGATCGGCTTCGAGGGAGGCGCGGAAGCCGGCCTCGGAGGCGGCCCGGCGCGCGATCACGTACGGGTCCTCGAGTCCCCGCAGCATGCCGGTGTAGGCCTTCTGCGCGTTGAGGAGGCCGAAGACGGAGTTGCGCACCTCGTCGATGCCCGCCTCGTCCCCGCGGCCTTCGATGTAACCCTCGATGACCTCGATCCGGGAGCCGAGGAAGCCCAGCAGGGCGGGCATTTCCACGTCACGGCGGAACTCCAGCTCGGCGACGGTCTGGAGCCGCGTCGTGGTGCCGGGGTTGCCGATGATGAAGACGAGGTCGCCCGCGCTGGAACCGGTCTCGCTCCAGCGGAAGTGGTCGTCGGTGCTGAGCGGCTGGCCGTCGTCGCCGTAGAGGCGCAGGAAGGCGAAGTCGAGCGAGTAGCGGGGATAGGTGAAGTTGTCGGGATCGCCGCCGAAGTAGCCGAGCTGGAGTTCGGGAGCGATGACCAGCCTGGCGTGCTCGTAGCGGCGGAGGATGTACGCGGAATAGAGGCCGCCGTTGTAGAGCGAAATCACCTCGACCTCGATCCCGGCCTCCTCGCCGCCCCGCTCTTCCGCGATCCGCTCGGCCACCGCCTCGGTAAGGCTGTCCCGAAGCGCGCTCCGGGCCTCCGCGCCGCTCACCGCGTCCACCGCCGCGCGGATCTCGTCCGTGACGTCCACGATCTCGATGAGCTGGTCGGCCTCGAAGTCCTCGAGGGGGCGCTCGTCGGCGAGGGTGGCCGCGTAGAAGCCGTCGTCAAGGAGGTTCTCGCCGTCGGCGGTGACCTGCGTGACGAAGTCGCGGGCGCAGTGGTGGTTGGTCATGACCAGGCCGCGGGGCGAGACCAGCGAGGCCGAGCAGTTGGGGATCCTGAGCGCGCCGAGACGGGCGCGGGCGTACCACGCGTCGTCGGGCGAGAAGTTGTAGGTGGACTGGAGGTACTCGGTGGGCGGCGCGTCGAAGGTCCACATCTTGCCGTTGTCGAAGGGGCCGGCCTGGACGGTGTCGAAGGG
>VXOC01000281.1 GCA_009840215.1 Gemmatimonadota bacterium
ACCCCACCCCCCACCCCGGTCATGCCGCTCAACCGCCTCTCCTTCCACACCGCCGGCGAGTCGCACGGCCGCGGCCTCGTCGCCGTCCTGGAAGGCGTCCCCGCGGGCATGCCCCTCGATTCGGCCGCCGACATCGACCCGGACCTGCGCCGCCGCATGGGAGGGTACGGACGGGGCCGGCGCATGCTCATCGAGTCCGACCGGGCCGAGGTCATCTCGGGCATCAGGCTCGGCGTGACCCTGGGGTCGCCGGTCTCCATGTTGATCCGGAACCGCGACTGGAAGAACTGGACCACCGCGATGGCCCACGAGCCGCCGGATCCGGAGGAGAACCCCAAGGCGCTCCGCCCGGTCTACCTGCCCCGGCCCGGCCACGCCGATCTCGCCGGAGTGCTCAAGTACGACCGCCGCGACGCGCGTGACATCCTGGAGCGCGCCTCCGCCCGGGAAACCGCGGCCCGGGTCGCGTGCGGCGCCGTAGCCCGCACCCTGCTCAGGGAGGTCGGCGCCACGGTCGGCAGCCACGTCACCAGCATCGGGGACGTTGAGGCGCGCCCCTCCGATGAACTGCCCGAAGACCTCAACGCGGCCTCCGACCCGTCGCCCCTGCGCACCCTCGACCCGGCAGCGGAGGGCGAGATGATCGAGGCCATCGACGCGGCGCGCGAGGCGGGGGACACGCTGGGCGGCTGCTTCGAGGTGGTGGTGTGCGGCCTTCCCGTGGGTCTCGGCAGCCACGTCTCGTGGGACACCAAGCTGGACGGGCGCCTGGCCCAGGCGGTCATGTCCGTTCACGCGATCAAGGGCGTCGAGATCGGCCCCGCGTTCATCAACGCCGCCCGCCGTGGCTCCCGTGTGCACGACGCCATCGTGCGCGACGAGGACGAACGGCGCGCGGGAGGCTTCGCCCGGGCCCGGAACCGCGCGGGCGGCCTGGAAGGGGGCATCACGACGGGACAACCGCTGGTGGTGCGCGGGGCCATGAAGCCGATTTCCACGCTGCTCAGGAACCGGCTGCCGAGCGTGGACCTGAGGGACGGCACCACGAAGCACGCCACCGTCGAGCGCAGCGATGTGTGCGCCGTGCCCGCCGCCGCGGTCGTCGCCGAGGCGATGGTCGCGCTGGTCGCCGCCGACGCCCTGCTCGAGAAGTTCGGAGGCGATTCGCTCGACGAACTGCGCCGCAACCTGGACTCCTACGTCGAGCACCTGAACGCCCGCGGCTTTCGCCCACGGGGGCCGGAGCCCCGATGACCGTGGAGGGAGGCGCCCCGCGCGAGGTCGCGCCGCGGGTCAGGGCCGGTGTGGCGCGAATCGTGCTAGTCGGCTTCATGGGCGCCGGCAAGTCCACGGTGGGCCCGATCCTCGCCCGGGCCCTGGATTGGGACTTCGTCGATCTCGACGACGAGGTCGCGCGCCGTGAGGGCAGTCATCCCGCCGAGATCATCCGGCGGCGGGGGATCGAACGCTTCCGGGCACTGGAATCGGTGGCCGCGCGCGAGTTGCTCCGGCGCGAAAGGGTGGTGATCGCGATGGGGGGTGGCTGGGCGGCGCAGCCGGGCCACATGGCGTCGCTCAAGCCCGACAGTCCCTCGGTCTGGTTGCGCGTCGATCCGGTGACCGCGCTGGCGCGGATTCGGGGCTCGTCGACGCCCCGTCCCCTCCTCGAAGGCCCCGATCCACATGGGGCTGCGGTCGCCCTGCTGCGCCGGCGGGTTGGGCATTATGGACGAAGTGTCATTACAATCGAAACGGACGGCAGGTCCCCCGAGGAGGTGGCTTGGGAGATCCTGCGACACCCGAGCATGACGAAATCCGACAGGGAGGAATGTCAGTGAAGCTGGTGATCGTCGAGTCGCCCGCGAAGGCCAAGACCATCGAGAGGTTCCTCGGCCCGGAGTACCGGGTCGCGGCCTCGTACGGCCACATCCGCGACCTGCCGCGCTCCGCCCGCGAGATTCCGGCGGCCGTGCGCGACAAGCCCTGGGGCCGGCTGGCCGTGGACACCGCCGACGGCTTCCGCCCCGTCTACATCGTCCCCGAGGAGAGCCGGCGCTACGTGCGCGAGCTGAACAAGCTCCTCAAGGGTGCCGACGAGGTGCTCCTGGCGACGGATGAGGATCGCGAGGGCGAATCGATCAGCTGGCACCTGGTGGAGGTGCTGAAGCCGCGGGTGCCCGTTCGGCGGATCGCCTTTCACGAGATCACCCGGTCCGCCATCCGCGAAGCGCTCGCCAATCCCCGCCAGGTGAACCGTCGGCTGGTCCAGGCGCAGGAAGCGCGCCGCGTGCTGGACCGGCTCTTCGGCTACAGCCTGTCCCCCGTCCTCTGGAAGAAGGTGCGCACCAAGCTGAGCGCGGGGCGGGTGCAGAGCGTCGCGCTGAGGCTGGTGGTGGACCGGGAAGAGGAGCGCCTGCGTTTTCGGGTGTCCGAGTACTGGCGCGCGCGGGCGTTGCTGGCGGCGGGCGACCTGGAGTTCGCGGCGGTGCTCATTCGGGTCGGCGGACGCAGGGTGGCAACCTCCAAGGACTTCGACTCCGTCACCGGGGGTCCTCTCGCCTCGTCGCGGGCGGTCGCGCTGGACGGGAAGGCCGCCGAGGAGATAGCGACCGGGACCATGGGCGCGGTGCCGTGGAGGGTCGGGACTGTCGACCGCAAGTCCACCCGGCAGCGCCCGGCCCCGCCCTTCACCACGTCGACGCTGCAACAGGCGGCCAGCCGGCGCCTGCGCATGACCCCGCGTCAGGCCATGAGGGTCGCGCAGCGCCTCTACGAAGGCATCGACCTCGGCGGCGGCGACCGCGAAGGTCTCATCACCTACATGCGAACCGATTCGGTGACGCTCTCCGAGAAGGCGCTCGGCGAAGCGGGCGGGTACATCAGAAAGGCGTTCGGAGACGATTACCATCAGGGTCCCAGACGCTACCGCACAAAGTCCAAGCTGGCGCAGGAGGCGCACGAAGCCATCCGCCCCACCAGAATCACGCGCACCCCGCAGAGCGTCGCCAGACTGCTGGACAAGCAGGAACTGGCTCTCTACCGCCTCATCTGGAACCGCACCGTCGCCTCCCAGATGGCCGATGCGCGGGTGGACCGCACCACCGTCGACCTCGTCGCCCGGATCGGCGACGTGGACCACACCTTCCGGGCCTCGGGATCGGTCCTCCGCTTCCCGGGCTTTCTGAAGGTCTACGGGGACACGAGAAAGGATCAGCTTCTGCCGCCGCTGGCCGAGGGGGACGAGATCCGCGCCGAGGGTGCCGCGCAAAGGGCCGGGGCCCGGTCCGCCGACGACCGAGCCGATTCCCCGCGGCCCCCGGGAGAGGACACCGGCCGAGAGCATGAAAAAGCGCCCACCGACCCCCCCGCCACCCTCCTGCGCTCCGTCGAACCTGAACGCCGCGAAACCAAGCCGCCCCCCCGCTACACGGAAGCATCGCTCGTCCGAAAGCTCGAAGAGGAGGGGATCGGCCGCCCGTCCACCTACACCCCCACAATCTCGCGCATCCAGGATCGCGACTACGTGCGGAAGCGCGAGGGCGCCCTTGTGCCCACGTACGTCGGGTTGGCGGTTACGCGGCTGCTTCGCGACCACTTCCGGAAGTACATCGACCTCGGCTTCACGGCGCGCATGGAGGACGCACTGGACGACATCGCCACGGGCGAAGTCGAGTCCCGCCGCTTCCTCGACTCCTTCTACAACGGCGAGGGCGACCAGCCCGGTCTCGACCGCGAGATCGACGACGCCATGCCCGGAATCGATTTCCCCGCCGTCCCCCTGGGCACCGACCCCGAAACCGGCAGGGACATCCGCGTGCGGATCGGCAGGAACTCGGTCTTCGCCGAACGGGGAGAGGGGGAGAACCGCGTCACCGCGACGATCCCCGACGAACTCCTGATCGACGAACTCACCGTCGAGCGCGCGCGCGAACTCTTCGCGTCTCGCTCCCGGACCGACGAGCCCATCGGGACCGATCCGGAGACCAGTCTGCCGGTGTTCATTCGGGTCGGCCAGTACGGTCCCTACGTACAGCTGGGCGAGGTTCGCAAGGGGGGCGACAAGCCGCGCTGGGTTGGGCTGCCGAAGGGCATGGAGACTTCGGACGTCACGCTGGAGTACGCGCTGAAGCTTCTCTCGCTGCCCCGGACGCTGGGCAAGGATCCCGGCAGCGGGGAAGAGGTCAGGGCGGGGTTGGGCAGGTACGGACCGTATGTGGCGCGGGGCCGTGAGTTTCGGAGCCTGGAGTCCCCCGACGAGATTTTCACGGTCACTCTCGACGAGGCGCTGGTCCTGCTGGCCCGCGAGAAGAAGAGGGCCCGCCGCGGGCCTGAAGTGCTGAAGGTGGTGGGGACCCATCCCGACACCGGTGCCGAAATCCGGCTCCTGAAAGGACGCTACGGACCCTACGTGACCGATGGCGAAGTCAACGCGGGCATTCCGAAGGGACGCGACCCGATGGGGACCACGGTCGAGGAGGCGCTGGAGCTCATGGCACGGGCGGCGGAGCGGAAGAAGACCCGTCCGCGCCGGGGCCGCCACCGGGCCGCCCGGCGGAGGGGGTGACGGGTCCCGGTGAGCCTCGTAACCGTCGTCGGGGGAGGCCTCGCCGGATGCGAAGCGGCGCTGGCGCTGGCTGAGCGCGGCCGGCGTGTGCGGCTGGTCGAGATGCGCCCGGTGATGACCACGCCGGCGCACCAGACCGCTGGCCTGGGCGAGCTCGTCTGCACCAACTCCTTCAAGAACGAGCGCGTGACGACCGCGCACGGGCAGCTGAAGCGGGAGATGAAGCACCTCGGATCGGCGCTGCTCGCGGCGGCCGAGGAGTGCCGGGTCCCGGCGGGTGCGGCCCTCGCGGTCGACCGCGAACTCTTCTCGCGCGCGCTCACGCGGCGGGTCCAGGACCATCCGCGCATCGAACTGGTGCGGGAAGAAATCCGGGCCATTCCCGACGGTCCCACCGTGGTGGCCACCGGTCCCCTCACCTCCGATGCGCTGGCCGACAGCATCGCCGCCGAGCTGGGGGACGGGGGACTGGCCTTCTACGATGCTATCGCGCCCATCGTGCACGCCGACTCGGTGGACCGCAAAATCGCCTTCGCCGCCGGCCGCTACCGGCAGGACGCCGACTACCTGAACTGCCCGCTCACCGCGGCCGACTACGACGCCTTCATCGAAGCGCTGCGGGAGGCGGACATCTACGAAGGGCACGATTGGGAGAACGTCCCCTACTTCGAGGGCTGTCTCCCCATCGAGGTCATGGCCGCGCGGGGCCACGACACACTCCGCTACGGCCCCATGAAGCCCGTCGGCCTGCGCGACCCCCGCACCGGGAGGCGCCCGCACGCGGTCGTGCAGCTCAGGCGCGAGGACCGGGCCGGGCAGATGTGGAACCTGGTGGGATTCCAGACCCGGCTCAGGACCGGTGAGCAGCGGCGGGTCTTCACGATGATCCCCGGGCTGGGGGACGCCGAGTTCCTGCGCTGGGGGTCCATTCACCGGAACACGTACCTGAATTTCCCCGGGCGGCTCAGCACCTACGGTTCGTCGCGCCGCCGTCCCGACCTCCTCTTCGCGGGACAGCTCACCGGCGTGGAGGGTTACACCGAGTCGGCCGCATCCGGAATCGTCGCCGGCGTCAACCTGGATCGTCTGCTGAACGGCGGGGAACCCACCCTCCCACCGAGCGAGACCATGCTCGGCGCCCTCTACCGCTATCTGCGCGAGGCCGATCCGGACGACTTCCAGCCGATGAACTCGAATTGGGGACTTGTGGCTCCCATGCCCGATGCGCCCCGGAAAAAAGCGCTGAGGCGGGAAGCGATGGCGGAGCGCGCGGACCGCTGCTTCCGACGGTGGATCGAGGCGGAGGGCCTCATGCCGGAGTCGGCACCGACGGCGGGTTCAATGCCGGCTTCGGCGCCGACGCCAGGCTCGATACCCGCCTCGGCCACGGCCGCCACCCCATGACCCCCGAACTCGCCGCCTTCCTCGACCACCTCGCGGGGACGCGCAACCTGTCACCCCATACCGTCGCCGCCTACCGCCGCGATCTCCTCGACCTCGAGGACTTCGCGCGCGTCTACCTCTGCCGCGACGACTTCGAATGGAGCGACATCGACCGGGGCGTCATCCGCGCCTTCCTGGGTGAAGCAGGGCGGAGGGGGCTCGCGCCGCGGACCGTCGCGCGGAAGCTGTCGGCAGTTCGGGCGCTCTTCCGCCACCTGCACCGCGCGGGAACGGTCTCCTCCAATCCGGCAGGTCTCGTTCGCGGCCCGAAGCTCGACCGCACCCTTCCCGGCCACCTCCGCACCGAGGAGGTGGCCGCGCTCTTTCGCTGGGCGGAGACCCGCGCGGCACGGGAGAACGGTCTCGCGGAAACCCGCCTTCTCGCCATCCTGGAGCTGCTCTACGGCAGCGGCCTGCGCCTCTCGGAGCTGGCGTCGCTGGAGGTGCGGTCGCTCGACCTCGACCGCGGCCAGATCAGGGTGCTGGGGAAGGGGAGGAAGGAGCGCATCGTGCCGGTTACCGGCGCGGCCGCGCGCGCCATCCGGCGATACCTCCCGCGCCGCGCCGAAGTCGCCGAGCCTGGCACCATGGCGTTGCTCGTCGGCCGTCACGGCCGCCACCTCTCGAATCGCCACATCCAGCGAATCGTCCAGGCGGTGCTCGAAGACTTCGCCAAGAGCGCCAGCGTTTCGGTGCATTCGCTCCGTCACACCTTCGCCACGCACCTCCTCGACGCCGGTGCCGACCTCATGGCGGTCAAGGAGCTGCTGGGCCACGCGTCGCTGGGGACAACGCAGATCTACGCACATACGTCGAAGGAGCGGCTGCGGCGGGTGTACAAGGGGGCGCATCCGCGGGCATAGCGGCGCGGAGGCTCGGCGTGCGCACGAATCGCGAGATTGGACAAGCCCCTCCCAAAACACCTATCTTTTAAGGTTGCACCCGCGCCGGATCCTTCCCGGCCCCGCGCGCCACGCAACTCGTCCGTCCGCCGGCGCAACACCCGAAGCCACCTCCTTCCACCCGTCCATGCACCCCACCTCCCCCCTCCTCCCCGCCACACCCATCCACGCCACGACCGTGATCGCCGTGGCGCGGAACGGCCGTGTCGCGATGGCGGGCGACGGCCAGGTCACCATGGGCGAGACCGTGGTCAAGGGAGCGGCGCGCAAGGTCCGCCTCCTCAAGGACGGCAAGGTCCTCGCCGGCTTCGCCGGGGCGGTGGCCGATGCCTTCACCCTCTTCTCCAAGCTGGAGGGCAAGCTGGAGCGGTGGCCGTCGAACCTGCCGCGCGCATGCGTCGAGCTGGCGAAGGAGTGGCGCACCGACCGCTACCTGCGCCGCCTCGAGGCGCTCCTCGCGGTGGCCGACCGCGACCACCTCTTCCTGGTGGGTGGGGACGGCAACGTCATCGAACCCGACAAGCCCGTCCTGGCCATCGGATCCGGTGGCGCGTACGCGCTCGCTGCGGCCAGGGCGCTCATCGACTGCTCGGAGATGGAAGCCCCGGCCGTCGCACGCCGCGCTCTGGAGATCGCCGCCGAGATCTGCGTCTACACGAACCACGAGATCACCGTATTGGAGCTGGCATAGCAGCATGTCCACCGGAATCGTCACCGCCGAAACCGCCGCACCGCCCCAGACCACGCGGCCCGACGACCCTCCCACCTGGCTGGACCCCCTCACCCCCCGCGAGGTGGTGGCCGAGCTGAACAAGTACATCATCGGCCAGTCCGAGGCGAAGAAGGCGGTGGCGATCGCGCTGCGCAACCGGTGGCGGCGGCAGCAGGTGGAGGAGGAGCTGCGCGAGGAGATCCTGCCCAACAACCTGATCATGATCGGCCCCACCGGGGTCGGGAAGACCGAGATCGCACGGCGTCTGTCACGCCTGACGGGGTCTCCATTCATCAAGGTTGAGGCGTCCAAGTTCACCGAGGTCGGGTACGTGGGACGGGACGTCGAGTCCATGATCCGCGACCTGGCCGACACCGCGGTCGCCATGGTGCGCTCGGCCCGCGAGGAAGAGGTCGAGGCCGAGGCCGAACGGCAGGTCGAGGAGCGTCTGCTGGATCTGCTGCTCCCCGATTCGGCCGGGCCGGTGAAACCCGCCGCGCCGCACGGTTCCGCCGGCCCGCAGGCGCCGCCGACACCCGGGGGCGTGAGCGGATCGCCCGGAAACGTGTTCGTCGCCGGCCCCGCCGTGTCGGGACGAACCGGCCAGCCGGGAGACCCCAACGGGGACGCCACCCTGGCTGAACGCCGCGCGCGCACCCGAGAGAAGCTGCGCAAGCTCCTCGTCGACGGGCACCTCGAGGAACGCACCGTGGAGATCGACATCCAGCAGGGGATGCCCGTGAGCGGGATGATGTTCCCGATGGGGGGCGGCATGGAGGGGATGGACATGAACATCACCGAGATGCTGCAGGACATGCTGCCCAAGCGCTCCAAGCGCCGCACGGTGACGGTTGCGGAGGCGCGGCGCATCCTCTTCCAGGAGGAGCTGGACCGGCTGGTCGACATGGACGAGGTCGTCAACGAGGCGCTGGACCGCGCCGAGGAGACGGGGATCATCTTCCTCGACGAGATCGACAAGGTGGCGGGGCAGCGGGGCGGGGCGGGCCCGGATGTGAGCCGCGAGGGGGTGCAGCGCGACCTGCTGCCGATCGTCGAGGGCTCCAACGTGCAGACCAAGTACGGTTTCGTTCGTACCGACCACATCCTCTTCATCGCGGCGGGAGCGTTTCACGTCGCCAAGCCGTCGGACCTGGTCCCCGAACTGCAGGGCCGCTTCCCGATCCGGGTCGAGCTCAACAGCCTGGGCGCCCCGGAGTTCGCCCGCATACTGCGCGAGCCCCGGAATGCGCTGGTGCGGCAGTACCGCGCGCTGGTCGACACCGAGGGCGCGGAGGTCGAGTTCACCGACGACGGCATCGAGGAGATCGCGCGCATCGCGGCCGACCTCAACGACCGCATGGAGAACATCGGTGCGCGCCGGCTCCGCACCGTGCTGACCACGCTGCTGGAGGACCTGCTCTTCGACCTGCCCGACGAGGGGCGCGGCGAGACGGTCACGGTCACGGCGGAGTTCGTGCGCGAGCGGCTGGACAGGATCGCCTCCGACGACGACCTGAGCCGCTACATCCTCTGACGTCAGCGCGCCGCTCGCATTCATGGCAACCTCGCCGCGCCACTTCCTCGACCTCGCCTCCCACGAGACCGCCTACCTGCGCCATCTGCTGGAGCTGACCGGACGCGTCAAGGCGGGCGAGTTCGGCGGCCGCCCCCTCGAGGGCCGCACCCTTGCGATGATCTTCCGCAAAAGCTCCACCCGCACCCGCGTCAGCACCGAGGCGGGGATGGCCCAGCTCGGCGGTCACGCCCTCATGATCTCGGACCGCGACTCCCAGATGGCGCGCGGAGAGACGGTGGCCGACACCGCGAAGGTCCTCAGCCGCTACGTCGACGGCATCCTCATCCGCGCCTTCGGCCACGACGAGGTCGTCGAACTGGCGCGCGAGGCGTCGATCCCGGTCATCAACGGCCTCACCGACCTGCTCCACCCCTGCCAGGTCATGGCGGACCTCTTCACCGCGGCCGAGGAGTTCGGCGAGGACCCGGCCGCGCTGCGCGTCGCCTGGATCGGCGACGGCAACAACATGGCCAACTCGTGGCTGAACGCCGCCCGCCGGTTCGGCTTCCCGCTGCGGCTGGCCTGCCCTCCGGAGTACGGCCCCGATCCGGAGATACTGTGCCGGGCCCGCTCCGCGGTCGACGTCGAACTCGTGCGCTCTCCCGCCGAGGCCGCCGCCGGCGCCCACATCGTCACAACCGACGTGTGGGCCTCGATGGGACAGGAGGACGAACAGCGCGCCCGCGAGGTGGCCTTCGCGGGTTACCAGGTCGACGAAGCCGTCATGGACCGGGCCGACCCCTCGGCGATCTTCCTCCACTGTCTTCCCGCCCACCGCGGCGAAGAGGTGACCGCGGGCGTGATCGACGGCCCCCGCTCGCGCGTATTCGACGAGGCGGAGAACCGCCTGCACGTCATCAAGGCCATCCTTCTGGACCTGATCGGCTGACCATCCGTGGAAACGACCCTGCCACAGACTGCAACGCCGCCCCGGCCACGTGCCGCCGACAGAAAGGCTTCTGCATAGATGGAAAATCCCCTCGCCAACACCCCGCTGCACGACACCCACACCGCGCTCGGCGGCAAGATGGTGCCCTTCGCCGGCTACGCCATGCCGGTGCAGTACCCGGCCGGCATCCGCGCCGAGCACGCGGCCGTGCGCACCGCCGCCGGCCTCTTCGACGTCTCGCACATGGGCGAATTCACCGTGCGCGGTCCCCAGGCGGAGGACCTCGTCCAGTACCTGACCGTAAACGACGTGTCGCGCGTGGCCGTGGGGCAGGCGCAGTACTCGGCCCTCTGCAACGAAAGCGGCACCATCCTCGACGACCTGCTCGTCTACCGTTTCGCGGACCGGATCGTGCTGGTCGTCAACGCCAGCAACCGGGCGAAAGACTGGGACTGGGTGACCAGGCACGCCGCGGGCTACGACGTGGAGATCTCCGACGACTCCGACGACATCGCCCTGATCGCCCTCCAGGGCCCGGCCAGCCAGGAGATCCTGACGCCCCTGACCGCCGTCGATCTCGGCGCGATCGGGTACTACCGCTTCGCCGAGGGCTACGTAGCAGGCGTCCCGGCGACGATCAGCCGCACCGGCTACACCGGCGAGGACGGCTTCGAGCTCTACCTCCCCGCCCCCGCTGCCCCCGCCGTCTGGAACGCGGTCACCGAGGCGGGCGCCCCCCACGGCCTCATCCCCGCCGGCCTCGGCGCACGCGACTCCCTCCGCCTCGAGATGGGGTACGCCCTCTACGGCAACGACCTCGACGAGGACCACACCGCGCTGGAGTCCGGGCTGGGCTGGATCGTCAAGCTCGACGCGGGGGACTTCATCGGCCGCGCGGCGCTGGCCGCCGAGAAGGAGCGGGGCGTCACCCGCCGCCTGACCGGGGTCCGCCTCACCCAGCGAGGATTCCCGCGCCCCGGCTACCCCCTCGTGCACAACGGCGAGGATGTGGGGACCGTCACCTCCGGCGTCGCCAGCCCGTCCCTCGGCGGCGGCATCGCGATGGGATACCTGCCCGTCGCCGCGGCCCGCCCCGGCACCGAAGTCGGGGTCCGCATCCGCGGCCGCGTCATTGCGGGATCCACGCAGCGCCCGCCCTTCTACACCGGGGGCTCGATCCGGAGATAGCACGCAACCTTGCCCCACACCGCACCCATGGCCGACACCGTCCTCGTCACGACGCACGACCTCCCCCTCGCGGGGAAGCTGCGGGACGGATTCCGCCATGCGGGCTACCGGGTCGAGCTCTTCACCTCGGCGGAGGACGTGACCGCGGCTGACGACGCGGCCCTGCTGGTGTTCACCGGCGGCACACACACCACGGCCGCCCGCCGACAGGCCGGCCAGGCCGCAAACCTCGGCGCCCCGGTTTTCGCTGTCGTCGACCCGGGCACGGCCACCAACCTCCCCCCAACCATCACCACCACCTTCCCCACCCCCGCCGACCCCGAGGAAATCGT
>VXOC01000251.1 GCA_009840215.1 Gemmatimonadota bacterium
ACCCCACCCCACCCGCGCTGCTGGCCACCCTGCTCCTGGCCGCCACCACCGTCGCGGCCGCCGACTGGGCCCACCACGCCCTGGAAGATCACAGCACCGAACGCGCCACCCAGGGCGCCCGCGCCGCCGAAGTCGCCCTCGCGCACGGCGCCGACCCCGGCCAGGCCCGCCGCGCCGCCGGCCTCCCTCCGGCCACCGCCGCCCCATCCGTCCCCCAGCCACCCACAACATCCGACCCTCTCACCCTCCCCGGCTACGAATCCACCCACTCCCCCACCATCCCCCTCACCGCCACAGCCGCCACCTCGGCCCTCATGACCGCCCTCCTCCTCTTCCTCCTCCCCCTCTCCACCCGTCCCCGCGCCCTGCGACGCACCCTCACCGCGTGGACCTTCCTCACCCCAGCCTCCACCCTCCTTCTCGTCTTCACCTTCGGCCCCCTCCTCTTCTCCCTCTGGATCTCCCTGCACGAGTGGCACCTGGTCGACCGGGTCCATCCCTTCACGGGGCTTGACCACTACGTCACATTGGTGCTAGATGGACAATGGTGGTCCGCCATCCGCAACACCGCCGTCTTCACCCTGCACGTCCCCTTCGCGATGGCCGTCGCGCTCGGGCTCGCCCTGCTCACACGCGAATCGCGGCGCGCGGTGCGGTGGGCCCGCCTCGCGCTCTTCCTGCCCGGCATTACCAGCGTGGTCGCGATCGCGGTCGTCTGGAAGTGGCTGCTCGACGACGGGTACGGTCTGGTCAATCGCGCATTGGAGGGTGTGGGGCTCGGCTCGGTGCCCTGGCTAACCTCGCCGGACACCGCCCTCGTCACCCTGATGGCGATCAGTGTGTGGATGGTGGTGGGCTACCAGATGGTCGTCTTCCAGGCGGGGCTCGCGGCGATCCCGCGGGACTGGTACGACGCGGCCCGGGTCGACGGCGCCGGCCCGCTGCAGCGCTTCCGCCACGTCACCCTGCCGGGGCTGCGCCACACCCTCTTCTTCGTGCTCGTCACCTCGGTGATCGGGTCGTTCCAGGTCTTCGGGCTGGTCTACGTCATGACCGAGGGCGGGCCGCTCGGGGCGACAGACGTGGCCGTCTACCACATCTACCGCGAGGCGTGGGAGTTCCTCCGCTTCGGGAACGCGGCCGCCATGAGCTGGGTACTCTTCGCGGTGGTGTTTGCCGCGACGTGGCTGCACTTCCGGTTCCTGGAACGGCGGGGGGCGTACCCGTGAGCCGGCAGGAGGGGAGCGCACGCCGGAGCCGCCAGGGAGGCGGCGGATCCGCCGGCCGCGCCCGGTCAGGCCGCCACCGTTCGATGGCGCCCGTTTTCGGCGTCATTCCCCGCACCACCCTCCTCCTCCTGGCCTGCCTGGCCATGGCGGCGCCCTTCCTGTGGATGGCCGCCACCAGCCTGATGGGGCAACTCGAGGTCTTCTCCGCGGGCCGCCTCCTCCCGGAAACGCCCCGCTGGTCCAACTATCCCGACGCGCTCACCGCTCAGCCCTTCGCCCGCTACTTCCTCAACTCGCTGGTCTTCGCCACGGTCGTGGTCGCCGGCCAGGTCGCCACCGCCACCACTGCCGGCTACGCCTTCGCGCGGCTCGAATTCCCCGGCCGCGACCGCCTCTTCATGCTCTTCCTGGCCACCATGATGGTGCCGGCCGTCATCGTCCTCATCCCCCGCTTCCTGATGATCGACGCGCTGGGCTGGATCGACAGCTATCAGGGCCTCATCTCCACCGAACTCGTCTCGGTGTGGGGGATCTTTCTCATGCGGCAGTATTTCCGCACGGTGCCACGCGAACTGGAGGACGCGGCGAGGGTCGACGGGGCCGGTCCCCTGCGAATCTTCTGGAACGTCGCGCTCCCGCTGGCGAAGCCCGCCGTCGCCACCCTCGCGCTTTTCGCCTTCATCGACGCCTGGAAGAACTTCCTGTGGCCGCTCCTGGTCACCCGCTCCATGGAGATGCGCGTGGTGGAGGTGGGGATCGCGGCCTTCCACTCGACGTACGAGATCAACTGGCCGTACCAGATGGCGGCGGGCGTGGTGGCGGTGCTGCCGATCGCGCTGTTGTTCCTGTTCACGCAGCGGTACTTCGTGCGCGGGATTCAGCTGGAGGGGATCCGGTAGGGGGTTCCGGGGTAGGAATACCGGTCCCGAGCCCAATGCCCCAGTCCACTCCAGGACAGCCGCCGACCCGTCGAAAAACCGCCCCCGGGTGCGCGCGGAACCTGCCGTGGACCGCTAGCTTACAACAACCATGAGTCCAAGCATCCACCCGGTCGCCGCCTTGATCATCGCGCTGCCCCTCTTCCTCCCGCACGTCTCCCGCGCGCAGGAGGCCGGCCCGCCCACCGAGCCCGAAGTCGACTGGCGCGGCAAGATCGAGGGCGACGCGAGGAAGATCCTCAAGAACTACTACAACCCGGCGCTCAGGCACTCCGACGTGATGCAGAGCTGCCGGGCGGACAAGGGCGAGAACTGCTACAACGGCGGCGATCACGAGGACCAGTGGTGCACCAGTTCCCAGTGCCACCAGCCGGGGGACACCGAGAAGTTCCTGGCCCGGCTCGCCGAGGCGTCCGACAGCGCGCCCGACGACCCGATCGTATTCGCGCACGCCGTGTACGCATACGCGCGGCTCAGCCATCTGGAGGAGGCCGGGGAGATGGCCGGCAGATGCAGCTACGCCTCGTGGTGGTGCGACCTGCTCTCGGGCATGGTGCACGATCGTGCGGGCAGGGTCATGGAGGCACAGGCCAGCTTCAACGCCGCGCTCCCCGCCGCGGACCCGGCGCTCACCTCCCGGCTGACGGCGGTCGCCGAGCTTCTGGACCACGACGACCGGTCGGACTACGGCAAACTGCGCGGTCGCGAGCGGAGAGATTTCGATCGCCGGTTCTGGTGGCTGACGAACCCCTTCTGGTCCATCTCCGGCAACGACCGCTGGACGCGGCACATCCGCCGCAGGTTCGAGCTGATTCTCCACGAGCAGATCCTGGAGGTGACCGGCAATTCACATCCGTACAGCCACGAGGTCGTGGTCGTCCGCCGGGGACACGAGGACTCGTGGTCGAAGCTGGGCATGCCCGCGCCGCGCTGGACGAGCATCAAGGCGGCGACCTACCGGTTCACCCCCGTTTCGGGCATCGGCGGGGAGATCGGGGACATTCGCTATGAACTGACGGCGCGCCGCGAGGACGAGCGGTACACCCCCGACAACTACGGCCCCGTCCACCAGGTACCGACGCAGTTCGCGCGGTTCCTAGAGCGCGACTCGATGGTGGTGGTCGTGGCGGCCCGGCTGGACCTGGTCCCGCTCGGCCCGCCAAGGACCGTTTTCCTGGTGAGCGACGGACCGGGCAGCTACCCGGTGGGCCTGCAACCGCGTGTGGCTGGCCCGCGGCCGGTCGTCGAGGCGGCGGTTGCGCCGGTGCCGATGGTGGCGAGCCTCGAGTTCCTCGATCGCGCGGGGGGCGCCGCACGCTCGCGCGTCGGGTTGCCGGCGCTGGGCACCGAGGGCCTGGTGGTCTCGGACCCGGTTCTTCTGACCCCCGACAGCCTCAGCCTCCCGAACAGCCGTGACGAAGCCGTCGCGGCCATGATGGGTACGACGACCGTCGAGACCGGAGCCGAACTCGCGGTCTACTGGGAGGTTTACGGTCTGGTCAGGGGACAGCCGCTGGACTTCTCGATCTCGATCGAGGGGGTGGAGGAAGGCTTCTTCACCCGGGTCCTGCGTGCGCTGCGGATCAGGGGCGACGATCAGGGGCCGGTGGTTTCCTGGACCGAGCCCGCCTCCGCCCCAACGCATCCGATGGCGCTCGGTCTGGACATCGCCGGGCTCGACAACGGAGACTACGTGCTCAAGATCGGGGTCACCCTCCTGGACGGGTCGACGTCGACCACCACCCGGAGCTTCACCGTGGCCCGCCCATGAACCTGCGTACAGCCCCGACAGCCCGCGAAGGGAATCGCCCCGACACGCGCGCGCGGATGTCCGGATGGGTGCACGGGCTGGCCCTCCTGCTGGCTCTGCCCCTTTCCCTCCCCGGCCCCGCCGGTGCCCAGGTGGTCGACTGGGAGCGCCCCATCACCCGCGGCATTCGGCACCTCCTCGACATCCACTACGGCCGGGACCATCACGGTCTCTCCATGACGTATTGCTCGCCCGACTCCGGCGACCGGTGCTTCGGAGGCGACCACGAGGATCGGGATTGCCGCACGATTCCCGACTGCCACCCGGACTTCGTTCTGGAGGACTTCCTGAACAGCGTGAAGCAGGAGGCCGAGGACCACCCCGACGACGCCCACACCATCTCGCAGGCGGTGTACGCCTTCGCAAGGCTGGGACGGCACGTCGGCGCCCTCGAGATCGCGAACCGCTGCGAGACCGCCGAGTGGTGGTGCGACCTCGTCCGCGGCATGGCCCTGCAGCGCGCCGGCCGCGAGGACCAGGCCGAGGCCCGATTCCGGTCCGCGCTCAGGGGGGCCGACCCGGAGCTTGCCTGCAGGCTGACCGACGTGGTGGAGCTGCTCCACGACTTCGACAAGCGTGTCTACGAACAACTGAACTGCGCCCAGCGGATGAACTTCGCCGAGACGTTCTGGTGGGTCTCCGATCCGATGCTCTCCGTACCCGGCAACGACCGCTGGGCGGCGCATATCAGCCGCCGCTTCGAGCTGCTCCTGCATGCTCGTCTTCTTGAGGCGACCGGCAGACGTCGCGGGCAACCGGACTATCGCGTGGCCCGCGTGGTGCGGCGCGGGTTCGAGGACTCCTGGTCGATCGCTGGAGGCGACTTCAAGACCTGGACCAGCCTGGAGGCGGCCCGCTACCGCTTTACGCCGGTCGCCTCGATAAGCTGGGGATTCGACTCGCTGCGCTACGAGATCAACGCCACGGTGGAGACCGAAGGCTACACCCCGACCGACTACGGCCCGTTCTGGGAGCTGCCCGCGCAGTTCGCGCGGTTCCGCGACGGGACCTCGGCGGTCGTGGCGGCAGCCGCCCAGCTGGACGAGGCGCCGCTCGATCCATCCGCCGCCCGCTTCTTCGCGAGCCCCGGACCAGGCGGTTTCCAGACGGTTCCGGACCCCGTCGAAGGCGAAACGCGTCCGGTCTTCACCGCCGCGGTACCCCCCATCCCGCTGCTCCTGGGCATCGAAGCGATCGACGAGCGCGGCACCGTCGCGCGCGTCCGCCAGGGACTGATGCCGCTGGAGGAGGGCATCGTGACCCTCTCGGACCCCCTGCTCGTCGGTCCGGAGGGCCGGGATCTGCCCAGGAACCGTGAAGAGGCGGTGGCGGTCATGCTCGGCAAGACGACCATCGATCACGGCGACGAGATGGCGGTCTTCTGGGAGGTCTACGGGATGACGACCGGGAGTCCCATGGAGGTCTCCGTCTCCATTGCGGGGCAGGCCGAGGGACTGATCACCCGGATCCTGCGCGCCCTGGGGGTGCGGCCGCGTGCGCCCGCCTCGGTGGTGACGTGGTCGGAGCGCGCCGTGGCGCGGACCCATCCGATGGCGGTCGTGATCGATATCGGCGCGCTGGAGGACGGGATGTACGACCTGAAGATCGAGGTGGGTGACCCCTATGGGGACCGGGGGAGGGCGGTGCGGCGGTTCGAGGTGGACCGGCGGTAGGAAGGAGACCCGGTTTCAGCGGCCCGGGGGATCCTGTCGCGCGCGGGAACGAATCCACACGCCGAGGGTGCCGCTTTTCCGCCGGCCGATGTGCACCTCCTGGCGCGGGAAGGACGGCAGAACGGTCCCCGGCGGAGGAGGCATCACCCGGACCACCCGGCCCTCGGCGTCGATGACCATGACGGGTCCGCGCTCGAAGTCATTGCTGAGGTCGTATACCTGCTGGGTCGTGTCGACGGCCACGTCCGGCGGCGGCGCGCTGGACAGCTGATAGGCGTCCGCCAGCGACACGTCGACCACATAGCCCAGATCGGCCATGGCCTGCAGCGTGACGGCGCTGTAGGGGTGCGTCCTGCCTGGATCCATCAAGGGAGTCATCACCTCAAGTCCGAATACGGATTCCGGCCAGTGAGCGTGGTCGGGTGACGAGAGCGGTACCTTGGCCCCCGTGTACGAGCTGCCGCCCGCCGAATTGAACGCAGCGATCGCCAGCGGGCCCCTGAAGTGCGGGTCGGTGCCGGTGGTGAGCAGGCTCTTGTCCTCGAAGTAGCCGTCCGTAAACCCGAGGCCGTGGGCAAACTCATGGAACGCGACATCTTCGAGATCCCCATTCCTGACTACATCGTCGATATCGTCCGCGTCGAACATTGTCCTGGAGACGATGGGAGTTCCGTCGGAAAGGCGCGTTTGGCAGTAGCTGGCGCGCGCGATGGTACCGCCGGGGCCATCGATGGCAGCCACACCCACCAGGACCGCATGGTCGTCGACCACGTACATGTTGGGGCTGTAGAGATCCCGGCACTGGACCGGCGGGGTGAACGAAACATCGTTCAGTTCCGTGCCCGCGAGGATCGCTTCCCAATGGTCTCTCGCATCCTCTATGACGGCACGCTGGGCCTCCGTGATATTGCTGGTTAAGTACAGGTCGATGTCGAACCGGGCCGCCACCACTGTGATCTCCAGGGTGTCGGCGGCAAAAAGGCCGTCCGGGTCGGTGGCAGTGACCGATACCCTGGTGGAGCCGGGCGCAACCATATCGATGACGAGCGTGTCGCCGGAGATCTCGGGGTCTGCCACGCCGGTGTTTCCGGACGAGGTCGTCCAGGTGAGATCATCGCCGTCGGGGTCGGTGAAGACGTTCGAGAGGGGGTAGAACAACCAGAACTCATCGGGGGTGGCGTTCAGTACATCCTGCATCGCGTTGGTCACGTACGGTGCCCGGTTGGGGGAGTCTTCGACCGTGACCCTGAAGGTCTGGGTGGCCGTGAGGCCGCCGGGGTCGGTAGCGGTAACTGTGATGGTCGCGCTGGCCTCGTCCTGTCCCTTGACCTGGATGTCGCCGCCTGACACCGTGATCGTGGCGATGGCCTCGTCGCTCGATCTGGCGGTGTAGTCCAGGTCGTCCGCGTCGGGGTCGGTGAAGTACGGCTCTGGATCCACGGATATCTCGTCGCCGACGGCCACGGTCCGGTCGGGAATCGAGCCCACCGGGCGCGGGGCCTGGTTGGCCGGACCCACCTCGATCTCGACCGCGCCGGAACAGTTGTTGCCGGTGTCGGACTCGTTGGTGACGGGTTCCACGCAGGCCCCGAAGTAGTAGGTCCCCTGGGTTGAGGGCGCCGTGACGGACAGCGACTCCGTGCTGCTCCGCGACGGACCCAGTTGCGGCACTGCATCCGTGCCGATCCGGGTGTCGCCGGTTCCGATTGTCGCGTCGGTCGAGCGGTAGTAGAGGAGCGTAGTACTCGACGACGCCTGTCCCGGTCCCTGGTTGTGCACGACCGCACTCAGCGTGAAGGCCTCGCCGGGTCCCAGCTTCTCCGGGTTGGCCGCGGGCGACAGCACGACCAGGTCGGACCGGACGGCGGACCGGACCGTGACGTCGAACTCCTGGGTGGCCGTTAGACCGCCGGTGTCGGTCGCCCTTACCGTGATGGTCGCGTCGCCCGCGCCCACGGCCGTGACGCTGATCGTGCTCCCCGACCGCGTGACCGTCGCCACTCCCGTACTGGAGGACGCGGCCCCGTAGGTCAGATCGTCCGCGTCCGGGTCGGTGAAGTAGGCCGCGACATCGATCGAAGAGGTGTCGCCGGGCTCCAGCGTCCGGTCCGGGATCGTTCCCGCCGCGCGTGGGGCACGGTTGCCCTCGGTCACCTCGACCGCGACCGCGATCGAGCAGTTGTTCCCCGCGTCGGATTCATTGTCCACGGCATCCACGCAGGCACCGTAGTAGTAGGTGCCGAGCCCTGATGGAGCGGTCACCCGCTGGGACTGCGCGCTGCTCCGTGCCGGACTCAGCACCGGGACCGCGTCCGTGCCGATCTCCGTATCTCCGGAGCCGATCGTCGCGTCGCTCGAGCGATAGTATCGCAACGTGGTCTCCGAGGATGACCAACCGGCTCCCCCGTTGCGCACGACCGCGGTGACCGTGAACGATTCTCCGGGGCCGAGCACATGCGGGTTCGCCACGGGGGGGTCCACCACCAGGTCGGACGGCGGCGCGGGCCCCACGGTGACATCGAAGCTCTGCGTCGCCGCCAGGCCGCCGGGGTCCGTGGCGGTCACGGTGATCGTCGCGCCGCCCTCGGCCACGCCGGAAACGGAAAGCGTACTGCCCGCCACCGCGGCCCTCGCGGCGCCCGGATTCGAGGAGGCCGCGCCGTAGTCGAGGTCGTCTCCGTCGGGGTCCCGGAAGTACGATGACACGCTCACGGACAGCGTGTTTCCGGCCGCCAGCGCGGCGTCGGGGATCGTACCCACCCGACGCGGGGTCCGGTTGCCCCGCACCACCCTCACGCGGAAGCTCTGGGTGGCCGAGAGGCCGCCGGGGTCGGTGGCCGTCACCGTGATCGTGGCGCTGCCCGTGCGCCGTCCGCTGACGGTGACCGTGGTGCCCAGGACGATTGCCGCGACCCTCGTGGTATTCGACGAGGTGGCGCTGTACGTGACACCGTCCCCGTCGGGATCGCTGAAATACGGGGCGACGTCGAAGGAGACGGACCGGTTGATCTCCAGCGTGCGGTTCTCGATGGCGCGGACCGCCTCGGGCGCCTGGTTGGGCACCGTCACGGCCAGTTCCTGCGTGGCGGAGAGCCCGGCCGAGTCGCGGGCCGTGACCGTGACCGTGGTGCTTCCTCCCGCCACGCCGTGCACGGTGACCACGCTGCCCGACACCGCCGCCACCGCGCGGGTCGGGTCCGAAGAGGTGGCGGCGTACTGCAGCGCATCCCCGTCCGGATCGGTGAAGTGGGCCGCGACATCGACCGTGATCGAGGTGCCGGCGGCCACCACACGGGGGGCGATCGTTCCCACCGCCCGCGGGGCACGGTTGGGGACGGTCACCTCGAAGTGCTGGACCGCCTCCAGTCCGCCCGGATCGCGTGCGGTCACCGCCACCGTCGCGCGGCCGGCGCCGACGCCGGTCACGGTCAGCGTGCTGCCCTCGATCGCGACCGCCACCCGGGTCGTGTCAGAGGAGGTGGCCGCATATTGCAGTTCCTGCCCGTCCGGCTCGGCGAACCGGCTCACGAGGTCGACCACCACGACGCTGTCCACCGCCACTTCCCGGTCCGCGATCACCCCCACCCGTCTGGGCGCACGATTCGGCACGTTCACGGCGAAGGACTGCTCGGCCCATTCCCCATGCGGGTCCCGGGCGGTCGCCGTCACGGTCGCGCTCCCGACCGCCACGGCCGCCACCGTCACCGTGCCGCCCGCTACCGCCACCCACGCCGTCATCTCGCTGGAGGACATCGCCCCGTACACCAGCGCCTCCCCATCCGGTTCCCTGAAGTGGGGCGCGATATCCACCGTGACCGTGTCGCCCACGTAGACATCCCGGTCCGAGATCGTGCCGAGCGGCTCGGGGGCGCGGTTCGGGACCGTCACCGCGAAGGCCAGCTCCGCCTTCAGCCCCTCCGGGTCCCGCGCCGTCACCGTCACCACCGCCCCTCCCACGGCCACCCCCGACAGCGTGACCACACCTCCCGAAAGCGCGGCCAACGCCCGTGTCGTATCCGACGAAGCGGCCGCAAACTCCAGCGGGTCCCCGTCCGGGTCGGCGAAGTGCACCGCTACATCGACCTCGACCTGATCCCCCACGAACAGCTCCCGGTCCCCGATCGCGCCGACCGCCGCGGGCACGCGATTCGGCACCGTCACCATGAACATCTGCTCGGCCTCCAGGCCACCCGGATCGCTCGCCGTAACCGTGACCGTCGCACCCCCCTTGGCCACGCCGCCCAGCATGAGCGTGCTCCCCGCCAACCCCACCATCACCCGCCCCGGATCGGACGAGACGGCCGCGTACACGAGCGAGTCACGGTCGGGGTCCGCGAAGACGGGTGCCACGTCCACCATCGCGACGCTGTCGACCTCCAGCTCCCGGTTCCCGATCCTGCCGACGGCCGCGGGCGCCCGGTTCGGTACCGTCACCTCGAAGATCTGTGCGGCCTCCAGACCTTCAGTATCACGCGCGGTGACCGTCACGGTCGTGCTCCCGACTGCCATCCCGGTCGCGGTGACCGTGCTCTCCGACACGGCAACGGTGGCCCGCGTCGGATCGGACGAGCCCGCCGAGAACTCCAGGTCGTCGCCGTCGGGATCCGTGAAATGCACCGCGGCGTCGATCACCAGCACGCTGTCGACGAAGACCTCCCCGTCGGGGATGGTGTCAGCCACGACGGGCCCCCGGTTCGGAACCGTCACGGCAAAGCTCTGCTCGGCCGCGAGACCGTCCGGATCTTCCGCGGCAACGGTGACCCTCGTTTCACCCTTGGCGACACCCGTCACCGCAAGCAGGCTGCCCGACACGCCGGCCGCGGCCGTGCCCGGGTCGGCCGAGACCGCATCGTAGGTCAGCGAGTCGCCGTCCGGGTCCGTGAAATACGCGGCCACGTCGAGCACCACCGCGCTGTCAACCTCGACGACCTGGGCCGGGATCGTCCCGAGCACGCCGGGTGGATCGTTGCCCAGCGAGGTGATCCAGTCACAGGTCAGGAGTCCGGCCATCGACAGCAGGAGCAGGAGCCGGAAGCCTCCCCGGTGCGCTGGTGCGTCCGGCGGACGGGATCCGCCGTTTCGGGCGCGCCTTATACCATGGGTTGCCGGTTCGTACATGAATCACTCTAGAAGTAAACTGTACATCACAATAATGTCATGTCCAGTTTACAATAGCAAATATTCCGCCGTATCAGTGGGCACCGTTAACAATGGGTATCACTGACGTGGTTGGCAACGCCCACGGAGGGTGCCAGCGACGGAGCCGGCGGGTTGTCCCCCGCCGTGGGACGGGTCCTCCCCTTGCTACTGCTCCCGGCGAAGATCCAGCGCGCTGCTCCAATCGTCACCGTCGCCGCTACAGGTCACGGTCCCGCCGATCGTCTCTCCGGATTCGGCCATGGTGCCACGAAAGTCGCAGGACTGGATGAGGTCGGCGAACCACCGCACCTGAAAGTCCAGGGAGACCGCGGGGTGGTCATAGTTGCCGGAGACGTCGTCACTCAGGGCGGTCGCATCGCCCGCATAGGTCAGGACGTAGGTGCCGGATACGGATTGCGATCCCGACAGCTGGAACTCCCATGCGCCGTCGTCGATGTCCTGGCCCAGCCACGTACCGGAAACGCGGGGGGTGTCGGGGTCCGAGCCGCCGCAGGCGAGCGCGAACAGCCACGAGAGGAGCAGGATGGAGCGGCCGTTCGCGAAGTCCCCGGCCGCTGAAGGGTTTTGCCGAGTGCCGGTCATTGCTCGTCTCCTGCAGCGGGGAATGGTGTCCGCGATCCTGCCTAAGTGTACCATGGGTGGCCGGCGTGGTTCCAGCGAGCCCGCCAGGCGATGCCATCCTGCCGCTTCCCCCGCGCCCCGCCCCACTCGCCCCTTGTTGTACGCGGAGGCCAGCTTGTCAGACGGTCGAGTTCCCTCC
>VXOC01000358.1 GCA_009840215.1 Gemmatimonadota bacterium
AGCCCCCCCCGCCCCTGCACCGGAAACTCCGAGATCAGGGTGCGCTTGCCGGCCCCCGACTCCGTCACCATCAGAACCGGCGCCTCGCGCTGGGCCACGATCAGCGCGATCACCTCGTCGTCGCCCCGCAGCCCGATGCCCTTCACCCCCTGTGCCGTGCGCCCCACCACCGTCACCTGGCGCTCCGGGAAGCGGATCGCGCGCCCGTCCCGCGTCACCAGCAGGAACTCGGTGCCGCCGGTCGTGGTGTTCACGTCGAGGAGCGCGTCGCCGCCCCGCACCCCGGCCGCGATGAGGGCGCCGCCCCTGGGGTTCGCGAACTCGGCGAGCCGGGTGCGCTTCATGAGCCCCAGGCGCGTGACGAAGGCCACGAAACGGTCGTCCTTAAGGTCGTCGACGGTGCGCGTGGCGACGATCGGGTCGCGCCGGTCGATGCCCAGCAGCGCCCATATCGACTTGCCCCGCGACGCGCGCGACCCCTCGGGGATGTCCTCGACCCGAAGGAAGTACACCTGGCCCGAACTCGTGAACGAGAGCAGCCAGCCCCGCGTCCGCGCCACCACCACCGTCTCGAGGTAGTCGCCCGGGAAGCGCTCCATCGCGGCCAGCGCCAGACCCGCGGCCACGCGGCGGCGGTAGAGGTGCATGGGGACGCGCTTCAGATACCCCTGGCGGGACATGGTCACCACGACGTCCTCGTCCGCCACCTCGGTCGCGACATAGTCGAACCCGGCCTTGTCCTTCCCCTCCAGGATCACGGTGCGGCGGGCGTCGCCATAGCGCTCAACGACCTCGTCCAGCTCCCCGAGCATGACCTCGATCTGCAGCGCCTCGTCGGCCAGCAGCGCGCGCAGTTCGCGGATCGTGGCGCGCAGCGACGCTTCCCGCGCCCGCAGCTGGTCGCCCTCCAGCGCGGTCAGCCTGGCCAGCCGCATGCGCAGGATCGCGTCGGCCTGGACCTCGCTCAGTCCGAACCGGTCGCGCAGCCGCCGCGAGGCCTCGGCGCGGTCGGCGGAGCGCTTGATCTCGGCGATCACCTCGTCGATGTGCTTCAGCGCGAGGAGCAGCCCCTGGGTGATGTGCAGGTCGGTCTCGGCCTTCTCCAGGTCGAAGCGCGAACGCCGCCGGATGACCTGGAGGCGGTGGTCGCGGTAGTGGCCGAGCAGCTCCTTCAACGTGAACTCGCGCGGCTGCCGGCCCCCTTCCAGCGCCAGCATGATCGCGCCGAAGGTGCACTGGAGCGCGGTCTTCCTGAAGAGCTTGGCCATGATCTTCCCGGCGTCCGAACCGCGCTTGAGCTCCACCACGAGGCGGATGCCCTCGCGGTCGGATTCGTCGCGCAGATCCGCCACGTCGGGCAGCCCGCCCTTGCGCGACAGCCCCGCGATCTGCGCGATGATCCGCGACTTGGAGACCGCGTACGGCAGCTCCGTCACCACGAGCTGCTTGCGTCCCCCGCGCACGGCCTCCGTCACCACCCGCGCCCGCATCGTCATGCGCCCGCGTCCGGTCTCGTACATCGACCGGATCCCCTTCCGCCCCACGATGTACCCGCCCGTCGGAAAATCGGGCCCCGGCAGCACCTCCATCAGCTCTTCGACGCCGCACTCCGGGTTGGCAACCAGCGTGCGCAGCGCCGCGGCCACCTCGCGCAGGTTGTGCGGCGGCACGTTGGTGCTCATCCCCACCGCGATCCCGGAACTCCCGTTGACCAGCAGGTTGGGGATGCGGCAGGGAAGCACCGCCGGCTCCTGCAGGCGGTCGTCGAAGTTGTTCTCCCACTCGACCGTGTCCTTCTCGATCTCGGCGAGCAGCTCGGTGGCCACCCTGGCCAGTCGCGCCTCCGTGTAGCGGTACGCGGCGGCGGGGTCGCCGTCGATGGAGCCGAAGTTGCCCTGCCCGTCGACCAGGGGATAGCGCAGCGAGAACTCCTGCACCATGCGCACCAGCGCGTCGTACACCGCCGAGTCGCCGTGCGGGTGGTACTTGCCCAGCACCTCGCCCACGACCGTCGCGCTCTTCTTGTAGCCCCTGTCGGGGTGCAGGGCCAGCCCGTGCATGGCGACCAGGATGCGGCGGTGCACCGGCTTGAGCCCGTCCCTCACGTCGGGAAGCGCGCGCCGCACGATCACGCTCATCGAATAGTCGATGAACGATTCGCGCATCTCCTCCTCGATGAGACGGGGGACGATGCGGTCACGCATGCGGGATACGGTCATTCAGCCTCCCAACCCCGCGCCCGGAATGATCCCCCGCTCCAGCACCTCCACGCGGTCCCCCACCGTGATCCGGCCGGGACCGTCGTGCACAACATTCACCCCGAAGTACACCGCCGATTCGATGCGCCGGTAGAGCGCCAGCGTCCGGAGGGGCTCGCGATCGGGGTCGCGCACGCCCGTCCTCTGGTCGGTGGTCGTGACCTTGCAGCGGGTGCAGAGCTTGACGCCGCTGAAGCCCGTGCCGCCCACGGTGAAGCGCTGCCACTGGTCCTCGTCGTGGGGATGCGCGCCGGTCACGACGATGTTGGGCCGGAAGCGCTCCGCCGGAATCTCGCGGCCGCTCCGGCGCGCCAGCTCCTCCACGGAACGCTCGCTGAGCAGGAGCGCGGGGAACCCGTCGGCGAAGCTCACGCGGTGGCCTTCGGCGTAGGCGGCGTCGGTGGGGCGCGCGTCCTCCTCGCGCATGAAGACCAGGCGTACGTCGCGGCCGAGCACCGTGGAGAGCCAGGCGTCGGCGTCGGGCGAAACTGCACAGCCGACCGCGCCCTTTCCGTGGATCGTCACCCCGACGGGGTCGCCGAGCGGTGCGGTGGGCAACTTCAGGGGGTCCATGCCCTCCGCCTCGAGGCGCAGCGTCCCGTTGTCCAGGTGCGGGTGAACCACGGCCAGCCGCGGCGTATCCCGCTGGGTGACCATCCCGCCGCCGGGTCGCACCACCATCCAGCGCCGGTCCCAGCGCGGCCCCAGCGCGTCGAACTCCATCGTCCGGAGCGCGGTCGCACGCGCCCCCTTGAGCGGGTGAACCCAGAGGCGGGTGACCTGTCCGCCGCCGGATCCGGGAGCGTAGGGGTTCGCGGCCGGCCCGGTCACGCCATCGCCCCGCCCATCCGCCGGCTGACGATCGACAGCGGCAGGGTCGCCTGGTGGCGCCCGTCGACGAGGATGTGGAAGGTGTGCGTTCCCTCTTCCTGGAAGACGATCCCGTCGAGGTTGATCACGTGCGGGACGCGGATGCCCGTCTGCAGGCTCTGGCGCCCGGGCGACACCTTGAGTTCGCCGCTCAGAGACACCAGTTCCTTCCCCTTCGGGCTCGACAGCTTGATGGTCAGCTTGTGGGTGCCCGCGTCGCCCGCCCCGCCCAGGAAGCGCAGCACAAGCGACAGGCGGCCGTGGCGCGCCGGAAAGCGCCCCACGCTGATCTGGTCGAATACGCCCAGAAGATTGAGTTTCCCCGACCCGTCAATGGTGGCGGCGTCGGCGGTGAGCACGAGATCTACGTCCACTGACTTCTACGCTCCTTCCCTCGCCGGCACGGCCGGCGGTTCTCCCAGAATCGACTTGGCGAGGACCAGCCCCAGAATCAGGTCAAGCGCCGCATGCGCGAAGATCGACGGCCAGAGGCTACCCGTCCAGACGACCCCCACGGCCAGGATCCCGCCCATGAGCGCGGTGCGCGCGATCCCGTGGCGGCCCTGATAGGCATGAAGGAAGCCGAAAACCACGGCGACTGGCAAGGCACCCCCCAGATAGGACCCCGTCCAGGGCATGAGAAAGAGGGGCAGAAAGCCTCGAAAGACCAGCTCTTCGAAGACGCCTGCCGCGAGAGACAGAAGCGCGAACACGCCCTTCTCCCTGCCGGTGACCGGCATGATCGCCCGGACCACGCCCGTCTCTTGCCACCCGAAGCGCGTGGAGAGTCCCCGGAACGCGTAGACGACCAGGAGGCCCCCCGCGGTGAGGAGGGCCGCGGGCAGCAGCAGTGCTCCCGGGGACGACGGCCAGGTGCGGAGAAGTCCCGACGCGTGGCGGAGTTCGGGCGCGACGGCCAGGGTGAGGAGACCGGCCACCGCGAGGAACACGATCGAGGCGGCGTAGAAGCCGGTCCGGTGGGCGCGGATCTCGTCGAGGGGCGGAATCTCCTGCACCAGCGCCACGACCGGGACGAGGACGAGCAGGAGCGCGGCGACAATGGCGGCCGCGACGCCACCGAGTTCCGCCAGCACGAAGACGGTGGCCACGACGGCGCTCGCACCCGCGGCCGCCAGTACGGCACGGCGCTCCCGGCTCATGGGCTGCTCATCTCCCTGTTAATCTACGCAAACCGGTCCGATCATCTTCATGTTGTTGACGGCTCGGCTCCGTGGGTTCCAGTTTTGGTCACGCCAACACCGCAACCGAGGACGACCGTGACCACATCGGCCCCCGCCAAAGCGACCTACCGCATCATCGACGCCTACGATCACCCCCACGGCGGGCGCATCCTCAGGCTGCGTCTCGGCCGCGGCGAGGCACTCACTGTGAAGGAACTGAAGGGGGGCACCATGGTGGCCACCTCACCCGATGGTGCGGAGGCGCGCATCCGCGTGGAGGGGTTCGCGCTCTTCGGCGGCAAGCCCGGCAACGCGCGACTGGTGCGAACGGGACGGGTCGATATCCACGTGCGCGACGAAGCCGCCGCGGAGATGGGCCCCGGATGGACGGTGGCCGGCCCCGGATAGCAGCCCGCGGACAACCCCCCGGACCGCCCGCGTCAGCTGCCTCCCCGCACACCCGGCGGATCACGCTCGAAAGCCTTGCGGAACCACGCGATGAAGGCATCGCGCGCGTCCGGATTCTCCTCCATCCAGGTCCTTCGCGCGTCGACGAATTCGTCGGGGCGGGCGGTGAGGACGTAGGCGTCCAGGTAGTCGTTCTCCTTCGAGTAGACCAGCTCGTCCAGGAGGTCGTAGGGCCGCGTGTCGTAGATCGACCGCTCGTAGAGCCACGCGTCGGCCACCTGGGAAAGGATCGCCCTCTCGATCTCGTAGGGGGTACCGCCTTCCGCCTCGGGCAGCCACAGATCCAGACGGCCCTGGACCACCAGGATGTGCAGGTAGGCGTAGCGCGTGTACGAGCGAACCAGTTCGGGCCTCTGATAGTAGATGTGAGCCGTGTCTCCCTGCTCGTTGACCTCCAGGGTCTCCCAGGGGTATGCCGGCCCTTCCTGGGGACCGTGGATGACCCAGAAGGATTCGTCGGAGACGATGCTGTCCAACTGCTCATGGAACCAGCCCTCGATCTCCTCCATGCGTTCCCGAGTGGGAGCAAGGCGCTCTCCCGAATGGACGACCAGGCGGCGCGGATCGCGCATTTCGGGTTCCCCGGTGGCGCACCCCGAGACCGTGAGCACGATGACGGCGAGGAGGGTGCCGTGAGTCCACAAGGCGTTCGCGGAGCGGTGAGGCCTGCGGTTGGCCGCCTGGGAGGCCTGCGGCTCGGCGGATGTGGGGACAGGGTGGTGACGGTGTATCAGATGCATGTCGGGCCAGTTGGATTCTGCCGGGATCCGGGGCTGTCTCCGGTCAACTTTACTCAACCCCGCGAGCGCGGTCCATGTTCCCCGGGGCCGCCTCGCGCCACCGAAGATACTCGAAGGGACTGCGGCAATCCCTGCACCAGCAGGTCGTGAGCGAGGCGTGGCTGCCGAAGAGGGACATGACCTCGGTGCTTTCACCGCCGCAGAATGGGCAGGGGGGCGGTTTGGCGATGGCGGGGGGCACAGGGTGGTCCGACACGGTCCTATTCGACGAAGAGGTCGCGGTTGCGGTCACCCCGGGCGCGTTCGACGGCCTCTTCACCGGGCGCGCCCGGACCGCGGCGGCGCTCGGGGTCCCAGCCGTTGCGGTCCGGTTCGAGATCGGCAAGGGTGATGCCTGCCCGGGCCAGGGTGGCGGCGAGCCGGTTCCGGCAGCCTTCCCGGACCTGTTCGGCGGCCCACACGCGCCCTTCGGCCACGAGATCGTCGTAGACATCGTCGCCGGGCAGCAGCCACGCGAGGGTGGACGGGAGCATGGCCATGGCCGACTCGTGCAGCCGCGCCTGCGCGTCACCTCCCGCGTCGGCCAGGCGGGCGAACCAGGCGGAGCCGAACTGGAGATGATACTCCTCCTCGGCGAGCATCTTTGGCACGCGGGTGCGGGCCAGCGCGAAGTCCCCCGCGGCGAAGCTCTCCAACGCGACCGATAGGGCGCCGTCGACGACCACGACCGCGGCCGTGAAGTCCGCCCAGTCGGCGAAGGGGCGGTCCAGCGCGGGGGCCGAGTAGTACCGGCCGGCCGGGCGCGTGTGTTCGACCTCGAAGGGGTCGAAGCCCTGCTTCTTGAGCATCGCGTAGAGGAGGCGGGCGTGCCCCCATTCGTCCTGCGCCATCGACGAGGCGGCGATCCCGGTCTCGATCGAGGGGCTGCCGAGGATCCAGTCGCTGTAGCGGATTCCGAGCAGGCGCTTGGTGTCGGCCAGTGTGAGGATGTGGCGGGAGAGCGGGGTGGGGGTGGTCACCGCTCTTCCTCGGCTTCCGGGAGATTCCGCGCCCACGGCCCCTCCGGCCGGTTGACCGGGATCACCGCGCCCCTCGGTACGACGCACATCTCGAACCAGTTCTCCTCGTCGTAGGTCTTCCAGGCGTAGACCCGCGCCAATTCCACCCCTGGCGCGTCGACATACCCGATGTGGCGCAACGGCTCACCCCGGTTCTTGCGCGCGAAGACCTCGTAGACGCTCTCGCCGAGGGGCGGGGTCATACACCCACCCCCAGGCGGCCGAGTTTGCTGCGCCCCGCTTCGCTGATGCGCGCCGTCGTCCACGGCGGATCCCACACCTCGTTGATTTCGACCGAGTCCACCCACGGCTCGCTCCCGATCCGGTCGCGCACGTCCTGTTTGATGAAGTCCATGCAGGGACACGCGGTGGCCGTGAAGGTGAGGTCGACGCGCGCGGTCCCGTCGGCGAAGTCCACGCCGTAGACCAGGCCGAGTTCAACCAGCGAGATCGGCAGCTCCGGGTCGAGCACCTCGCCCAGCGCCGCGCGCAACGCACCCGGCTTGTCCACCGGTGCCGCCGGGAGCGGATCAGACCACCGGTCGCGCCCCCCCGACGCGTGAACCATGGGTGCGGGCTGCTCGGCCAGCAGCGTCTTCAGGCGGCGGCGCCTCAATTCAGCCACGAGCCCACCGCCCCCCGCGACCGCCGCACCGACTCGACATACCGCTCGTTCATCGGCCCCCGCCCTTTCCACCGCTCGAACACGGCCTGCCAGGTGATCTCCCCGTCCTCGAAGAGCCACCGCTTCGCCTCGGGGTCGTACTCGCACGGGAACGGATACTCCAGCACGTACTCTTCCCTCTCCTCGTCGTAGTGGGCCGGGACCTTCAGCCCCAGACCCTCGCACAGCGGCACCGTCGACGACATCCACAGCTGCCGCAGCTCGTCGTTGGTGAGCCCCTTCAGCTTGTAGTTCAACTGGCCGCTGTGGCGCTTCAGGTCGTCGGGCAGCCCGAACCACTCGATCGTCATCGGGAACATCCAGTCGACGCAGCGCTGCAGCAGCTCGGTCGCCGCACCCCCGGCTCGCGCCAGCCGCCGCATCCAGACCTCGCCGTGACGCAGGTGGAAGGTCTCCTCCATGTCCACCTTGACGAGCGCGCGCTTGAGCGGCCCGTACGAAGTGTTGCGGTGCACGTCGCCCAGCAGGCAGATCCCGGCCCGGTCGAAGAACCCGTTGGCCACGACCAGCTCGGCCCAGTTGTCGAGCGGCTGGTCGAAGCCGTAGGGGTGCTTGAACTCGTGCGGCTCGCGCCCGTACACCAGCTGCTCCTTCGACACGCCCATGTCCTCCAGCAGCCGGTAGGCGATGTTGGCGTGCGCCAGCTCGTCCTGGATGATGGCGTGCGCGCTGACCTGCGTGTTGGTCGAGGGCGCGTGCCGCGCGGCGAGCCAGTAGGCGGGGGCGCTCATGAGTTCCGTGTCCGCCTGGACGGTCAGCTGGACGATGATCGCCTTGCGGTAGCCGGGCGTCATCTCCTCGGGGGACTCGAGGATGTAGCCGCCGTGGATCTTCGCCTTCAGTTCGTCTTCCGTGTATTGGGACATGTGATCTCCTCTTCAGATCCCCAGTGCCGAACGGATCAACGGGCTGATCCGCTCCGGGGTCCAGGGCGGGTCGAAGGTCAGGTCGACCTGCGCGTCCTCGACCCCGTCCACGCTCGCCACCGCGGCGCGCGCGTCCTCCACGATCTGCTCCGCCGCGGGACACATCGGCGTCGTGAGCGAGATGGTGGCCCTCGCGCTGCCTCCCTCCACCTCGATGTCATATACCAGCCCCAGCACCACGAGGTCCAGGTTGAGTTCCGGGTCCTTCACGGTCTTGAGGGCGTTGCGGACTGCTTTTTCGGTTGCGGGCACGTTGCGGACCTCCGGCGGCGTGGGTCGTCTGCCCCGACAGGGACGGCCAAGATGCCGCGTGTGCCGGGGGCCTTGCAAGTTAGTGAGCCGGGGAAGGGGCCCGCGCCCTTTGAATGCCCGCCCCCGCGCGGGTACATTCGGCCTGCACCCAGCCAACAAGAGGAACCATGCGCATCGCCATCAACACCGGCGGCGGCGACGCCCCGGGCCTGAACGCCGTCGTCCGGGCCGCGGTCCTGTCCGCCGAACGCCGCGGCTGGGACGTGGTCGGCATTCGCCGGGGATACGACGGGCTCTTCAATCTCGGGGGCGTGGTGCCGCTGGACGGGGCGGCGGTGCGGGGCATCACCCACCTGGGCGGCACCATCCTGGGGACCACCAACCGGGGCAGCCCCTTCTCCTTCCCCGAGAAGCAGGCGGACGGCAGCGTGCGCATGGTCGACCGCTCGGACGAGGTGATCGCCCGCATGCAGCGGCTCAGGATCGACTGCCTGATCGCGGTGGGGGGCGACGGGTCGCTCCGGATCGCGAGCGAGCTGGCCGGGAAGGGGCTCAACGTCATCGGCGTCCCGAAGACCATCGACAACGATCTGCAGGCGACGCAGGTCACCTTCGGCTTCCACACCGCGGTCCAGACCGCCACCGACGCCATCGACAAGCTCCATTCGACCGCCGAGGCGCACCAGCGGATCATGGTGGTCGAGCTGATGGGCCGGCACGCCGGGTGGATCGCGCTCTTCGCGGGGTTCGCGGCGACCGCGGACGCGATCCTGATCCCCGAGTTTCCGTACGACATCGAGAAGGTCGCGGCGAAGATCCGGCAGCGGTACAGGGAGGGTCCCGAGTTCGCCATCGTGGTGGTCGCCGAAGGGGCGAAGCCGAAGGGGGGCGAGGCCTCCTACCTGGAAGAGACCGGTCCGGGCGGGGGGCGGAGGCTGGGGGGAGCGGCGAAACGAGTGTCGCGGCAGCTCCAGGAACTGACCGGGCACGAATCGCGCAGCCTGGTGCTGGGCCACCTGCAGCGGGGCGGCCGGCCGATCGCCTTCGACCGGCTGCTGTCGCTGCGTTTCGGCAGCGCGGCGATCGAGCTGGCGGCGGAGGGCCGGTTCGGTTGCATGGTGGCGCTGGATCCGCCGGTGGTGAAGGCGGTGCCGCTCGCCGAGGCGGTGGCGAAGGTCAAGACGGTGCCGCCTGAGCACGAGGTGGTGATGGCGGCGCGGGGGATGGGGATTTCGTTCGGGGATTGAGGGGGGGGATGATGATCGTCCGGTGATCCGGTTGTTTCGCCAGGAGATTACCTTTGGTAGATGTCCGTTTCACCGACCACGACCGACTGCCCGGGAGCGCAGGTGCCGTCATTGGCGACAGAGCGACCGAACCTCCTAGGAAGCGCTCGCCGGTCTGCGAGAGAGGAAGAACGACATTTTCTTCCGAAGTGTTACACCGAGGCCCTGGAGATGTGGAAATGACTGCCACCGCACTGACGATCGCGAACGCGAGTGGTTCTCCGTGGTGGGGAACGGATCGTGGTGCGACGGATGAAGCGCAAGCCGTTCCGCTGCATGTTATCGCGGTTGCCGGGAGTTACCTGGAAGCCGAGTACGGTCAGAGGATTCAGGAATGCCGGCTGGCGCTATCCGAAGCGGTGGAGGAATGCTCTGTGCCTGATTGGGATGGTTACCGCGCGGCTCCCGCCAACCCCCTGTCCGCTGCCTGGGCCGAGAAGGTCGTTACGGTCTTCCCGGCAAGTTTGGGGATTCCGCACTTCTCTTTCGACTCGGACGGCGAAGCGCTCCTGGAATGGATCGTTGCCAAGGACCGGGTATTGAGCGTGTCCGTCGGAACGGACGGAGAGCTGCGGTATGCCGCGAGAATCAGCGGCTTCAAGAGAACCGGGATCGAGGTCTTCGCCGATGCTCTCCCCGCGGGGCTTGCTGAAACGGCTCTTCGTCTGGCTTGCCGGTAGCTTGAGCAGGAAGCGGCGCGAGGGCGATGACCTCCCTCTGACCCGACTATCCTACTAAAGGAACTGGCTGGTCAATGTCGATGGGGAGCTCAAGTTCCGACGGACGGCGTTGAACCGCGTGTGACTGGGGGTTGCGGGTTAGGACTAAGGAGTGCTAGCGTTCGGGCAGATACCCGCCGGCAGCGTGCTGTCGGCTCAAGGGCTGCTCCTCTGGGGTGGCCCTTGCTTTTTGGAGTTGCCCATGAGGACACGAGTTTACGTTGACGGATTCAACCTGTACTACGGTGCCCTCAAGGACACGGCGTTCAAGTGGCTCGACCCCGTCAAGCTGGCGTACGAATTGCTGCCTGTCGGCTACTCCGTCAGCAAACTGAAGTACTTCACCGCCCGCGTGTCCGGGATTCAAGACCCCGGCGCACCAGCTCGGCAGCAGGCCTACCTGAACGCCCTCGCGACCCTGCCCGAGGTCGAAGTTCATCTGGGGACTTTTCTCTCCAAGACGATTTGGCGACCTCTAAGCAACCTTCCGGTCGCGGGACGGCGGATCTGCACTCCCAATCCTGTCACCATGCCCGCAGGCGATCACTCGGTTTCGGGACCTACCCAGACGCTACCTGTAGGCACGTATCGCCGACCCGCCAGGGGGATGAAGAGGAGGCGAAAACGCACTCGGCCCCACCCGAATGCCGTCGTGACCGAAGTCCATACGATGGAGGAGAAGGGGTCTGACGTGAATCTGGCCGTCCATCTCCTCAACGATGCGTGGAAGCAGTTGTTCGCCGCCGCCGTTGTCATCTCGAACGATACAGATCTCGTCACGCCGATTCGAATGGTATCTGTCGAGCAGGGTAGGCCCGTCTTTGTGGTCTGCCCCGGCGGCAAGCGAATGGCCGCGCCGTTGGCGGCCGTCGCAACTCACAAGCGACATGTTCGGACGGCAATGCTTCGTGCCGCGCAGTTTCCGACGAACATCCCAGGTACCGCGGTCTCCAAGCCCGTCAGCTGGTGAGGAGAAGGGCTGCCCACCCCGCCGTTCATCCGCCGCCCCCGTCCGACAC